>JACOYT010000025.1 GCA_016181725.1 Candidatus Roizmanbacteria bacterium
AATATCTCATTGAAAAGTGGTGAATCTGTCACGGCCGGATATAGATTTAAAGTGCCTGATGACGGATATTTTATCCACACCGAGGGCCCTATGAAGATTATAAAAAAAGATAATACGACAATCTATGAAGAAAGAACCCCCTGGAGTTTTGTGATCTTGCCGTAGTTTTTCATTTCATATATTTCTCCTCTGCTCTCTCGTAGGCAAGGATCTCCTCCTTGGAGAACCAGAGGGGAATCTCGTACTCTGCTTCTTCTTTTGATCCTGAGGCGTGAACGAGGTTTTTGATCGCTCGTTTTCCGGTATTGGCAAGGTAGGATGAATCAAACGATAGATCGCCTCGAATCGTACCAGGCGGCGCCTTCGACGGAAGCGTGTGACCAGAGATTTTTCGAACCAGATCCACAGCGTGGGGTCCTTCCAAAACCACCGCAAACACCGGGCCTGATGTAATGTACTCCAAAAGCCAGACTCTAACCATTTTTCCTATTTCTTTTGGGTCATCAGTGCCCATAAGCTTCTTGGCATCCATCTCAAGCTCCTTATAGTTCTCAAGTGTCTTGTGCCCAATATCTTTGATCCAGTCTTCACGATGGCCTGGGTAGTGTTTTTCCGCAAGTTCCTTCGTTACCTTCACCATCTTTGCCGCAACGATCTTGAGGCCTGCACGCTCAAACCTCCGCAAGATCTCGCCCACGAGACCCCGGCTTACGCCGTCTGGTTTAACAACAAGAAGAGTACGCTCCATAAAAAGATTATATAACAAATTTAAAATTATGAGTTATGAATTCAGAATTAAATTAAGAAGGAAGAATTATAATTCTCAATTCTACATTCATTCTTAATTCTGAATTATAAATTCTAAATTATATTAGATTCTCCACCAATAATTAATCAGTTTATTAATTTCATTTTGAAATATAAGAACGGTTACCGTCCCTATTACCAGAAAGGGGCCGAAGGCGATCTTGCTCTTGAGCTTTTTCCTGCCCAAAAAAATCATAAGAAGCCCGATGAGCGCCCCTATAACAAAGGCAATGTATAGGGCTACATATCCGCCTTTTATGCCGAGCAAAAATCCGATGATAAAACTCAATTTTACATCGCCAAATCCCATCGCCCGCCCCCGCGTCGCAAGATAGATGAGAAGAATCGGCGCCGCAACAACAACCCCTCCAAACAATCCAAACAATATAGCCATAGAGCCATAGAGCAATTTCTCCACAAAGATCAGCCCAAACAGCGCAATCTGTACTTCATCCGGGATGATCTGGTACTTAAGATCCGAAAAGAAGATAACGATAAGTGAGGAAAAAAGAATGAGGTATGAAAGACGAGCAATCCAAACCGTCATCCCCGACGCTGATTGGGAATCTAGAACTTCTGGATTCCCAATCAAGTTGGGAATGACATTTTGCACTGGTAGGTAGAGCCAGATGAAGACAAAAACAAGTCCTGTTAAAAGTTCTACGAGTGGATAATAGAAGGAAATCTTTTTCCTGCAATACCTGCATCTTCCGGTCAAAAACACGTAGGAAACAACAGGAATAAGGTCGAGCGCCTTAAGAGTTCTTTTGCAATGATCGCACCGCGACCGCCCAAATATGCTCTGTCCTTTGGGAAGGCGGTCGATGAGGACGTTGTACTGAATTCAGAATTAAGAGTTATGAGTTAAGAATTAAATTAAGAAAGAAGAATTATAATTCTAGATTCTACATTCATTCATAATTCTGAATTATAAATTCTAAATTAAAGCTTGAGGTCTGCTTCCGTTATCTCTCCTTCCTCAAGCGGGCCTATCACGGCAAAATTCAGCTTTTCCGGTTTAAAAAGATCCTGCGCAACCGATACAACCGCATCCAGACTGACTTTTTCAACCTCCCCGATCATCTGGGCCGGAGATACGATCTCCCCTTCCAAAAGAAGTTTCGTCCCAAAAAACGTTGATACATTGTAGGAGTCCTCCAGAGACAAAAGCGTCCGGCCTTTGATCAGCTCCTTTGCTTTTATGAACTCTTCTTTTGTGATATCGCCTGCCGCAACTTTGCTGTGTTCTTTCAAAATTACCTGGATCGCTTCTTTCGTTTTTGTCAGATTATTGGTTACGCCTGCGTGGGTGACAAAGTTTCCAACATCCTCGTATGCTTCACGATTGGTTGAAATATAGTAACAAAGACCTCGGCGCTCCCTCACCTCGATAAAAAGACGTGAAGACATGCCTCCGCCCAGGATAGCTGCAAGGAGACTGGCTGCATACTTTCTCTTGTCCGAAAACGGATAGGCGCGGAAGCCAAGACCAAAATGTGTTTGCTCTGTTTTTTTATGTTTGATCAAGACCTGTGGTTTGGTCTGATTCTCCTGTACTTTTTCAAACATTCCTCTCTTTCCGTTTTTCCAACCTTGAAATTTTTCCTCGATTATTGCCTTATAATCAAGAGCCTTGCTAAATCCTCCGGCAACGACTAAAACTGCGTTCTTCGGATGGTAAAGCTGTGCGATATAATCGACGAACGTTTTTCTTGTAAACTTTGTAACCGTGTCTTTTGTTCCTGCAATATCATATCCGAGGGGATTGCCCCTATACAAAACCTCCTCAAATAACTCGCCGATTTTTCGGTAAGGAGTGTCTTCATAGAGATTAATCTCCTCAACTATGACACCTTTTTCGCGCTCGATTTCCTCATCAATAAGCAAAGGATTGAGCACCATATCGGCTATCACATCGATAATGGTTGAAAAATGCTCGTTCGTACCTTTTATCCAGTAACCGGTATGGTCTTTTGAGGTGAAAGCGTTGAAATAACCGCCCAAACTTTCGATTGTTGAGGAGATTACAAAAGAGTTCGGATACTTCTTTGATCCTTTAAATGCCATGTGTTCAAAGAAGTGCGCGACGCCATTGTTCAATTTATTTTCATATCGTGATCCTGCACCAACAAGAAGAATCGTAGTTTGTGTCGGAAATGCTTTCGTATCAACTAAGACAACGTGAAGTTTATTGGGAAGGGTTACAATATCTGCTTTCATCCCGATATTATAGCGTAGTCTGCCGCACCGATCAATGCCAGATTTTTGCCTCTTGCTTTTGAAAAGAGCGCCTTGTATCGGGCTTTTTTGCCAAAGATTCTTTCTGCTTTTTTTCCAAAAAGATCAAAGGCATTGCTGATCTGTCCGCCAATGACAATTCGTGTTGGGTGAAAAGGGGCCGCTGCGACAGCGAGACCCTCACCAAGATCTTGCGTAAATTTCTCAAAGGCGGCTTTGGCAGCGCTGTCTCCGGCCCGGGCTTTTTCAGCAATATCCTCAACTTCGTCTTTTTCAGATCCTCCATGCATCCTATATGAACGCGAAAGAGCCCTTTTTGAGACGAATTCCTCAAGTATCTTTCCCTTGTACGGTGTGTTCCAGATCTCCCCGTGAGGAGGCACCCCTTCTTTCCCGATTGCAAGTTTTCCGTCTACAAGGAAACCCGAACCTAACCCGGTGCCCAGGGTTATTGCAAGAATCCGCTTCTCGCTGGGATATTCTCTGGAAACCCCCAAAGCAAACGCATCGGCATCGTTTAAAAAATACACAGGTACCCCAACAAGCTCCTCAAGTGGTTTTTTTAGGTTTTTGCCGTAGAGCGATGCAAACTTGTGCTTTATCTGCGATATCCCCCTTTCATAGTCAAATGGCCAGGGAAACCCGACAACGCATGCTTTTGGCGAATGCCCGTCTTTTACTGCTCTGTCTTGAAGTCTGCGAAGAAGGTCCTTCAGCGTATTTATGATCGTTTCTGCCGGCTGGTCAGACGGACTTTTTACTTCCAACACCTTGCCGATAACATTTCCTTCGGAAGAAACAACTTCGCCTTTCACCACCGTCCCCCCCACATCAAGAGCAATAACGACATCATTTTCTCCTTTTCCCATGTAAAAAACATTATAACAGCGATGCGCTATAAGATTTCTCTAACAAGGATTAGATCGGCGAGTGACGCGTCTAGGAGATTCGCGAAGGACTAAAATTTTAGCAGAAATGTGTGTAGGTGACGGGTGACGCGACTGGAAGGGCTCCCGATCCCACTTCGTCCTTCGGACTTCGAGGGACGAGCAGCGCGGAGTCCGACGTTTTGTCGGACGAGCACTGGCGGGAGGGAAAGTCGCGGCAGGACCCGTCACCGTCACTCTCCCAAGAAAATTTTGGTCCGAGCGAATCCACAAACCATAGGCAGGACCCATCGATCTACCGCAAAATTTGGTATCGATGTCCCTTTATACCGATTTAGCTTTTTCTACCAATTTCATTTGCACTTGACAAATCAATAAGACTGGTGTAATAGTATAAATAGAGATATATGGCCACGGTTGAGGTTAGTCGTCCGCGACCGGCTCGATCAAGTTCCTCATCTGGTAAGAACCCTCATCAATGGATTTCACCTTATAGAGAGCGACCGTCTCTCTGGCCATCCTCCAACAACCACGCTTTTGACCGGTGTAAAAGAGGTGAAAACTGAGTTTTACCACACTGCCCAGACGGGCCAAGATGAGGCTCTCGTTGGACTTTATGTATTTGATATGAGTTGGAAGAACCAAAACAACGAAGAAAATCCTTTTAATCAGTTTGTTGTTGAGCTTTATGCAAATCCCAATGGACAAATTATCCATGGCATCAAAGCTTTTTACAATGACAAAAAAGAGAGTGTCCAAAAAATCGATATGTCAGCTGCAGATTTTAAACGTTTTCCTTTATTAGATCGTCAGAGAGCCTTGGTGCAGGGGCTTATCACCTTGTTTGCGCCTCAACCTCCAAAACCGCAACCTCGCTAATTTTCCCGAAACCACAGCCTCCAGGATCAGAAACTGCCGTCCTTCTTGCATCTTGTGAGAGTTTCATTCCCTCTATTTTACTACTTCAGCATGACTCGGTTGATTGATCAATCGATACAAAATCACCGCAGCCCCCAAGCCAAAAAATCACACCGCGTCGGTGTGATATCTCGTTATTTTCCCATGTAGAATTTTCGTTTCTTCTCGCCAAATCGCTCGATTGCGTATCGAAGCGTGGTGCGCGGCATTATCTTGTAATTCTTCTTTAGGAAACTTTCCAAAACCGCTTGATCTCTTTTGCCTGTCTCCCGCAACATCCATCCTACGGCCTTTTGAATAAGATCGTGCTTGTCATGCGATAACATTTTTGATACTTTCAGCGTGTCGTTGTATTGATTTTTCTTTATAAAAGCGTATGTTGCGATTACTGCAATTCTTTTTTCCCATAAATTATCTGACTTTGCGAGTTTGTAAAGTAGCGAACGATCTTTATCTAAAAGATGTTCCCCAACAATACGATGGGCTGTCAGATCAACCAAATCCCAATTGTTTACCAGCTTGGCATTTTTGACATAAAAATCAAAAATTTGTTTTTGCACTCCTTTGTCACCCTTCTCATATATCGCAACTAAAACAAGAAGACCGGCGAGTCTAGCTTCATGGATTGCATCAGAAATTAGCTTCTCTACATCTTTTAATGCCAAATTCGTATATTTTTTTGCCACTTTTCGAATATCTGGTACCCGTATCCCAAGAAAGATATCGCCCTCTCCGTACTGGCCTTTTCCAGTTTTGAAAAATCCCGTAAGAAACTTTGCTCTCTGGGGATTTTTGAGCTTGTGAAGGTCTTTTTTGAGGAAATCTAGCATGCTAAGAATTTACCTAGAGTGTCTTAACGGCGCATTGTTTGGGCGATCGGGAATTTGACTCAACCTGCCAAAAAGTTCTTTTCGCCGTTCATACAACCCAAAACCTGAGCGGATAGGATACATTGTAAGTGCTGTGTCATCAACGACGTCGCGAATTAATCGCGCGGCGCTTGCTTGGGACATCCCTTCTTTCAGAAGTTGTCGTTGAAAAAGATCTCGGTATGTTTTTGTACTTCTTCTGCCGGGCAGATCTTCATCTGGGAAAGGTGGACGATTTCGCGTTAGAAAATCAGAAAGACCGTCTAAAACAAACCATACCCTTTTCTGATCAATCCCATATGCTCGCGCAATATGTTGAACTACCTCGTAAAGAGAAAGATCTGGCGGTATTCTTACACGACCCAACGAATCGCGCACTCTGGGTGACACCTGCTCCTTAACCATATAAAATTGGATATATTGTATCAAAGAATCCTGTTATGTAAAGCCGCTTACGCGCACCCCCACCAACCGTATCTTTCGCTTTCCCAAAAAAGGCAAGAGAAGTTTCATCGCAAGCTTTCTTGCAGAGGCTTCGGTTAAAGGTTTTCCTTCGGTCTTTGCAGAGGTGTGCGTCTCAAAACCTCTGTAGCGAACTATGACCGTCAGCGTCCTTCCCGAAAGCCTTTCTTCACGAAGTTCCTCAAACACCTCTGAAAGAAGCGCAAGCGCCGTATCAATAACCTGTTTTGAAGAGTCAGTATCCTCTTCGAACGTGGTTTGTCTCCCAACAGATTTTACCTCCCGATACTCCTCAACAGGGCTCTCATCGATCCCCCTTGCGGCCTCCCACATCCACTCACCGTGCTTTCCAAAAAGGGAAACGAGCTTGTCTTTGGAGAATCTTCGAAGGTCTGCGACGGTTTTTACCCCAAGTTTTTGCAATGATGCATAAGTTTTTGGGCCGATACCGGGTAGGGTATCTGCAGATTTTGGGTCAAGAAAATTCTGGACTTCGTCTGGCAAAACGACTGTGAAGCCATTTGGTTTTTGCTGTCCAGATGCGATTTTGGCAACAAGCTTGTTTGGGCCAATACCAATCGAGCAGGTGAGTTTTTCCTTTTCCCAAATTCGTCTTTTTATCTCCCTCGCAACTTCCTTTGCATTCTCATATTCCCATTCTCTGTTCTTGGTTCTCTGCTCTCTGTTCATCTCAAGGTATGCTTCATCAACCGATACCTGCTCGAACACTTTTCCAAATTCGCTTACGATCATCATAATTCGTTGGGAAACCTTCCGATAGCGCTCCATATTAACCGAAAGAAAAACAGCGTCAGGACAGAGTTGGTAGGCGATAGAGATCGGTGTCGCAGACTGAATCCCAAACTTCCGTGCTTCATAGTTTGCGGTTGAGACCACCCCCCGGCCGCGCCCTCCTTTCGGATCTGCTCCCACAACTACCGGTTTTCCTCTAATTTCTGGGTTGTCCAGTTCCTCAATTGCGGCAAAAAAAGCATCCATATCAACATGAAGGACGATTCTTTCCATAGACTAGCGTGGAGAAATTATATAATGTATGAGGGAGAAAAAGGCTTGTGATTGTAAAGAAAAAAGACCGCTACTATGTGCTTTCTGAGAAGACGGGGCGGAACTTGGGCGGGCCGTATCAGACAATGGATGCGGCAAAAAAGCGCCTCCGCCAAGTAGAGTACTTTAAGCAGATAAAAGGCAAAGCATAACTTCGGTTTTCCATAGAAACCCAGCTGGGCGGGCCGGTCTAGATCCAGTTTGTCCTTACAGCTTTTTTAATAATTCTAAATCGCCTTTAATTAATGCCTCTTTCTTCGTCTTTGTCCATTTCTTGACTTGCCACTCTCTTCTCATTGCTGTTTTAATGTTATTATATTTTTCAGAGTATGCTAGTTTTACTGGTTTTTTTGCGCGCAAATATTTTGCCCCTTTTGAAGTTTGAGAATTATGTTCGTTTATTCTTTTTTCCAAATCTGAAGTCATTCCACAGTAAAGAGAGTTATCGGAACAACGAACGATGTAGAAATAGTAAGGCATAGTTGATGGTTCTTCGATTCGTCATTCGACAAGCTCATGACTCACTCAGAATGTTCGACTCTGTAGTCGAAGGGCTATAGCTGTGAGCGAGGAGCGCAGCGACGAGTCGAACAGCTGCCCAGGGACGATTCGAACGTCCATTACCTGATCCAGAGTCAGGCGTGCTACCATTACACCACCGGGCAAGGAGCCTTTATATTGTATCAAAAAAGTATCAAATCACACCGACGCGGTGTGATTTTATGGCCTACGCACACCTGCAAGGTGTGTAAACGGCCTTTACTGGTGCGTGACTAGTGCTCGATAGACAATGACCTCGCCATAGTTTTGTTCGTTGCAAAGCGAAGAAGATCCTTCCTTGCTGCAGTTTGACTGAGGGTAAGCACCTGCCTTAAAGTATGCGCCTGAATAACTTTTGTTTAGCGTATACACGGGATCCACACTTCCTTCGTAGTAGACTTTGGTCTGGTCGCCACTAACTTGAAACTGTATGGTAAATCTCCTCCCAAGCGCGTAGCTGGAATCAAGCTTGTGCACGTTCTTGCCATCAACATTCACATATAAGTTAGGATATTCGAGGCGAATAACAATGACGTCATCCTTTGCATCATGAATCTGGCCGGCCACGACATGCTTCTTTTTCTCAGGTACAGCAGTTACTGCTTGATCAAGAAACATGGTATGTGTACCAGAGTTTGATGACCAGCTTGCTTTTTCTTGACCATTGTTCGTCATCTCTCGAAGCTCGGAGCGAGGATAATTTGAACCACTTGTCGTTACACCATTCACAGGCGCTCTAAAGCGCACTTCGCCATCTTGCGAAACTACGAACCACGGATCAATTTTATAGGTAGCTAATTCAGGTTGCTTTATTTCTGTAGGATTTTCCGAAGGGCCGATAGGAAGGGTCAGTTTCCAATTAGTGAGATTAAGTATTTGTGAAGGATAAGATGTTCCTGTTGCTGGAGCTTGTCCAGTTGTTGGAGTCGGACTAGGCATCGGAGTTGGGCTCGGTGTTGGGGTTGGAGTAGCCTTGATTCTTCTTTTTTTACTCGCCACTCCTTGGACATCGCTTGCTGGGGAAGGTAATTTGAGCTTAGTTCCTATCTTGAGCTGCGTTCTATCTCTGATATCGTTTGCTTCTGCTAGTTCTTTCCACCTAAATCCATCGCCATATATTTTTTCCGCAATACTCCAGAGCGTGTCTCTTCGCCGGACAGTGTAAGAAAGCACGGTCGCCGACGTAGGCAACCCTGTTTTTTTCGAAACACCTGGGGGTGTCATCTTGCCTTGTTTCTTAACCGTTTTTTTCTGAAAAACAACAAAAAGAAAAGAGTAGAAGAGAAAGAAAATAAGAAAATATACAAAAAATCTTGTAAAAATATGTTTTTTGTTTCCCATCCTTCAATAATAGCCTTAAGGGATTGTTTTATCAAGTTCCTACGTGAAGTATATGAGGAAGTCAGTTTAGCTCCTGTCCCTCGACGTCTTTTCGGTTTCTGTGGAGGGAATTTGCGCTTAAGACATTTTCAAGCCCGCCTTTTACCTTTGTGTAGATCGCATACATGCTGCTTTGCCTGATGTTGTTCCCTTGGGCTATGTTGTCTGAGGCGGTGTCCAAAAAGTAAACGCTTATTCCATTGTTCGCAAGAGTGTTTTGGAAAACCTGATTGGCGTTTGATTTTATATAAACTGCGATCTCATTATTCTTCAGTACATTGCTGAAAATTTGATTGTTGTTTGCCGCATCATACAAGTAAAAACCGTATTGCTTGCTTGATGAAATGGCATTGTTTCGTATAATGTTTTGGTTTGAGTGTACGTTTGCTCGTACTCCATGCCTGTTATCTTTTATGCTGTTGCGTTGGACGATGTTTCCGCTTGATCGGTAGAGCGCAACCCCGCTCACGTTCCCCGAGATGGTATTGTCTTCAACAACGTTGTAGTCGGATTTCTCATGCAGCATAATGCCGTGGAGTCCGTTATTCACGGATATATTATTTCGAATGGTGTTGTACATACAACGCTTCGAGAGAATAATACCGTGAGTTCCGTTATTGTGCGCATAATTTTTTTCAATGAGAAAGCCATTGGAGTCATCGTGAGGATCAAGACCATAGCGCACATTCTCATAAAATTCGTTACCTCTGAAGGTCATTCCGGTTGCGCCAAAGGTATAGGTTACCTCTGAAGGTCATTCCGGTTGCGCCAAAGGTATAGGCGCCAAAGTAATTGTTGTGGAATTTACTTCCTGTCACTTCTCCCGTAAGCATGGTATTTTTCACCTTGAGATTGCTTATTTTCCAGGAAACTCCGTACGGGGATACCGAAAGATTAGGATTGGTAGCATATCCAAGATATGCTGCTTCAGAATCGCGAAAATCCATCCGCGCATTGTCTTTGACCATGATAAAGCTTCTTCCATCGCGGATATCTTTGTCATACTCGCCTTTCTCACTGTCCCACGAAGTAATTTTTACTCCATTGACTAAGACGTCTGCGCTTAAAGATCGGAGCATTACAAATCCCCTCTTCCCGCTTTCCAGCTTCAGCCATGTTACTTCCTTCTTGTCAAGCTCAAGCGTCACGCCGTGATAAAGAAATATGCTTGTTTTGGCAAGCCATACTTTAGGGGAAACTTCCAAAAGGTACTTTCGGCCTACCGCATTTTGTAGGTCTTTTAGCGTGACGCGCTTTCCGCGTCCAATGACAACGACGGTATTGGTTGGCCCATCATAATATATCCGAAGGGCCAGTGCGGCAGATTGTGTGCTGTAGTTTGAGTTTGTTGCCTGATCAAGAACCAAATCTCTGCCAGGAACCGACAAGACTGTCCCCTCGGCAACATATCCAAAGCTGGGCAATTTTGCACTGTTGGCAAAATAAAGTTGATCCACATCAACGCCAAATTTTTGAGCAATGCTTGCTAAGCTATCGCCCTCCTTAGCCTTATATCTTCGAACAAGAAGGTTCTTTTTTACCGCTGTTGAGACGCCTAAAACGGTTGTGTTGTTTACAGCCAATTGACGGGTAGTTCTTGGTAAAGCAGCTTGAAGCAGTTGTTCTTTTCTTTCACGGGGTATGAAGTACGTGTGCTGTTTATATTGATACACACCGGATGACAAAAGCGTCACTACCGATGCTGTTGCAACCGTTGCAAATGTTGTTTGTAAAAACCGGTATTTCGGAAGCCGCGACTTATCCCAGCGGGTGATCCAGCTTTGGGCGTTCAGGGTGAAAAATGCATAGATTCTTAAGATGCCGGTTAGAAATGAGTAAAGCACAAACCCAGGAAGAATATAGAAGTTGCGAGGTTTTTTAAGAAGATACGGGTGCATCTTGACTGTCCGGCTTATGAACCACCAGCACAAGATAATGGCTGCCACGATCCACAGCTTGGACACAACCGCTATAAAAAAGAAGATTGGGCTTAAGATAATGACAAAGGACTGTAGTATCTTATCTATCTGGAAAAAGAAAAGGGCCGGATGCTTAAGCGGCCAGCCGTTTAACATCGCTTTTGAATCTGCTCGAATACTGTTTCGCGTCCATCGGAGCCTCTGTTTAAGGTATGATCGGACATCCCTCATCCCCGGCGTATATACGTGGGAGTTGCTCTGATAGGCCGTCTTCCATCCTGCTTTAAGAACAAGATAGGTAAGACATTTGTCATCGCCGGAAATGACCGGCCTGCCTAAAAATCTCTCGTTTACCAAATCTCCAAGCATGGGAAGAAGCACCGCTCTTCGGTAGAACGCGGTTCTTCCGGATAAACACACCAGTGCATCGCCTGACGCCGCAAGGAACGGATACTCATGAAGATAGCGTAAGTCAAGCTGTGCATCAAAGATTTTTTGGGCAAATGTTTTGGATTCCCACACGCTCTGGTAGGTTGCAACACCTGCGACTTTTGGGTCGTCAAAAGGAGAAAGACCGTATCGGATTACCTCGTCGCCCCAAATAGTATCGCTGTCAACCAGAGCAACGACTTCGCCGATTGCTTTTTTAATTCCATCGGCAAGAGCTGGGCGTTTCCCTGGGCGTTTGGTAACAATAAGCAGCGCGTTGGGATGGGTTTTCGCAAACTCCCTGAATGTCCTTATACACGCTCTGTCGGTATAGTCGATGACCGCAATAATCTCGTCCGGTTTGTTCTTCTCCCATGACTCAAGCGCAGTGGCAAATACCTTCGGATCTTCGTTGTAGACTGGTACAACTACCGAAACCGAGGCATTATAGGGTTGTGTTTTGGGTCTATAATTTGATCCAATGATTTCTTTCATGCTCCATACCGACCAGCGCCATATTCCAATCACGCCCAAAGGAAGAAGCAGAGAATATCTATCTGCATACTGTCTAAGGTAAAAAAGAATAGTTTCTATCATGTTTTAGCTACGGGAAGGTATCTTTGGAAAATAAGGAAACTGACATAGGTAATAATGTTTAAAGGTACAAAGTATCTGCATAATGCCTTGTACGGGCTCGTACATCCTGATTGTATGGCAAAAAAGAGAACAGAGATGAATATTGGAATAATCAAAGAGTACACAGGTTTTACCGATCGATACTTATCTGCGAGAAAGAAAAAACTCAGCAAAAGTACCACTTCTGCCGCAAGCAATGGTAAGGTAGAGCAATCAGCTCTACAGCTTCGCGTTGGGGCGACAGCTGAGGTTGTAGCAAGAGTCTTTCCTTCCTTTTTGTTTTTGGCTGCCAATGTGCTTTCTCCAAGTACCGGCTTGTAAATGGATAAGTTCTTGGGGCCTTTGTAAACGCCTGTATTTTGGATCCCTCCGGAAACAGCAGTCAGGGTATTGGAGAATTCTCCGGGTTTACATCCATTGCCTGCCATTACCTGGAAATAGTACTTTGTCCCATTTGTAAGGTCCCCAACCGTAAAGGAGCTCGTTCCTTTTCCTCCGATATTAGGATTTCCGTACGCAAAATTCTCCTTGGAGGTTCCGTATCTTAGAAGATAGTAGGTCACCGGGTCTTGCGCCTCAGTCCAGATGAGGGTGACGCTTCTGTCGCCTGAAATTGCAGACAGCAATACAGGCGGACTTGACGGGCGTGCCACTTTACAAGCCGCATCGACCTTTCCAGACACGAAAGGAATTAAAAAGAGAAATAAGAAGACCGTGTATAGAAAAACGTTGCCAAGATATCTTTTCATTTTATTCTCTTGCATAGATCTCTCTCTTGTTTCGGGTGAGAACGTTGTTACTGAGGAAGTTTTGTAGATCTCCAGACAGCTTTGCATAAACAGGATAGGAGTCGGTGTAGCTTATTTCGTTTCCAACGATCTTGTTGCCGGAGCCTTTTGCAAGAAGATAAAAACCGACCTTATTGTGCGAAACGGTATTTCCGGTGAACTGATTGTCATTGCTTTTGACATAGACTCCGTATCGGTTTCTCGCAATGAGATTTTCTTTTATAACATTTTTATCAGCATTCCCATACAGATACATACCGATTCCCGCATTATCATAGATTCTGTTCTTTTCAACAAGATTCTCCCTTGAGTTTTTGTTTGCACGAACTCCGTTTGCGTTTGCGTAGATTTGATTGCGTGCGATTGCATTGTAATGTGAATCATTTATAAAAATCCCATCAGCATTACCATAGAACTTGTTGCCTTCGATGGTATTGCGGTCTGATTGCTCATGGAGCATGAGTCCGTGGCCTTTATTGTTGTAGGAAATATTATTTCGTATGAT
>JACOYT010000001.1 GCA_016181725.1 Candidatus Roizmanbacteria bacterium
TTAAATTCGAAGCACCAAATCCGAAATCCGAAACAAGCTCAAATGCAAAAAATTACAAATTCAAAACAATACGATCTTGAGGAGCGTACGCTTAAATTTGCAGAAGCGGTACGAGATTTTGTAAAAGAACTTCCAAGGAATTTTTTAAACAGAGATTATATTGTGCAATTAATCCGCGCCTCAAGTTCTGTTGGTGCAAATTATATAGAGGCGAATGAAGCTCTAAGTAGAAAAGACTTTGTACACAGAATTAAGATATGTAGGAAGGAGGCAAAAGAAAGCAGATACTGGCTGAACTTAATTGAAGTGCAAGACAAGAACTTGTTACTAGAACAAGAGGCGTTAAGACAAGAAGCAACAGAATTGACAATGATTTTTAGCTCTATTATGCGGAAATCCCGTTAGGAGTTTATGAGATTAGAATTTTCTCATTCGATATTGTTTCGTGCTTCGTGCTTGAGATTTCGGATTTAACCTATGAACGTTGGATTTTTTATACTGATATTTTTCCTTGCCGCTTTTCCTGTTTCTGCACAGTCCAAAGTTCTTATCAATGAGTTTCTGATTGAGCCTTCTCCTCAGTCAGTTGAGCTTATCAATATAGGTGGAGAAGATGTCGATATTTCAGGATGGCATATTGATGATAGCGGAGGATCAGCCTATTTTACAATCCCGCAAGGGACAGTACTTTCGCCAAACACATGTATTTCCTTTTCTTCGGAGTTTAATCTGAATAAAACAACACAAGATACCATAAGATTATTTACCGTCCTGGATCGGGGATTTCTTTTATGCGCGTTGCCGACGGTGAATCTCCATGGCAAACCGGGACGGCATCGCTTGGGAGATTTAATCTAACCGGCGCATCATGCACTCAAACACCAACTCCAACACCTTCGCCATCACCCACTCCAACGCAGGTACCTCAACCAACACCAGTCACCGAAACACCCCTAACTTTTCCAACCTACTCCAATATCTATATATCTGAGGCGCTTGTTGCGCAGGATGCAGGTCAATCAGAGTGGATTGAGCTTTACAACGACAATGATTTTACCGTTGATCTTGTTGACTGGTACCTAGATGATGGGGAAGATGTCGGATCGTCTCCGCAGATTTTTTCAATCGAAATCCCGAAAAAAGGATATGAGATATTTGAGCTAAGTAGCCCGATGTTTAACAATAGTGGTGACACGGTCCGTCTCCTTGATTTTCAAAAACAGGAAAAGGATAGTTTCTCCTACAGCAAGGCAACGAAAGGAAAAACACTTGGAAGAACAAGTTTCGCCGAAGACAAACAGAACAGCATCGTACAAAACCGTTTCTTCCCGAGGGACTTCAGAAACAAAATCACCTCAAACTATTCCAAGCCAACCAAAATCTAAAACCGGGGAGGTATTGGCGCAAGCCACACAAAATAAGAAAAGAGCAAATAAGCGGTCAAATCTCAAAAAACTTTTTCCTCTCCTTTCCTTCTCTTACTCATCTTTGACTATCGCCTCCGTTTTATTTAGAATGAAATTTGTTGTATAGACAAATTTCATCCCGAACTTGTTGAGGGATCTTATGATATTGTGCAGGCGCTAAAAAAGCTCATATACCGATGGTTTCCAGCATTCTTTTGGATGGGGTTGATTTTTTACTTCTCATCAAGACATCGCGTAAATATAACCTCCTCATTTGTGTTTGATTTGGTGATCTTTAAAGCCTTGCACATGGTCGAGTATGCCATCTTATACTTTCTTCTTTTCAGGGGCTTCTTTCTTACCAGCCGCACGCAAACTCCCTCTCGCAAGGCACTTTTATATTCCCTTGTTCTTTCCGTCTTATATGCAATTTCAGATGAAATCCATCAGACCTTCGTTCCAACCCGTGAAGGGAAAATATGGGATGTAGTCATTGACGCTTTCGGTATCTCTATAATGTATATATATATGAAAAAGGACGTCTTTCGTTTTAAACGGATTGTATGAAAAAACTCTTTTCGTACTTTTTTGTTCCAGGCGAAAAAAACGGTTTTCGGGCAAAAGCGCTCCAACACGATTTCCTAACTTACTACCTCCTCTTTGCGCTCATTGTGGTTTTTACAACGCGGACTTTTGGTACTCGTTTCGAAAATGTTTTGGGGTTTGCAACAGATATTACGGTTGAAAAACTAGTTGAGTATACAAACAGCCAGCGGCAAAAGAACGGTCTCCCCCCTCTTTCCTTAAACGAGAAGCTGTCACAAGCTGCCCGAAAGAAAGCAGAAGACATGTTTGTAAAAAATTACTGGGCGCATTATACGCCTGACGGCCAGGCGCCATGGGATTTCATCCTATCTTCCGATTATGACTATGAATATGCAGGGGAGAATCTGGCAAAGAACTTTCTTTTTTCATCAAACGTGGTTGACGCGTGGATTGCTTCAGAGACCCACCGACAAAATATCTTGCGGTCTGAATACACCGACGTAGGATTTGCGGTCGTAAACGGGGTCTTAAATGGGGAGGAGACGACATTGGTTGTTCAGATGTTTGGAAAGCCGCAAAATTTTATACTATCTCAAAAAGAGCCGGCAATTGCTCAAAGCAAAAAACCTGTTCCTCCTAGAAGCCAGATTTCGAAAAAGAGAGGAGTAGTTTTAGCAAACACCTCGGCATTGAAAACAAACTTTATTTATCTATTCTTACTTTTTCTGACGATCCTTGTCGTTTTGGATTTGTATGTTGCTACAAAGATGAACCTTATCCGTATCCATGGTAAAAGCTTCGCGCATTTTATATTTCTTACCGCTATCTTTTTTGGACTATTTCTGTTTTTATCAAAGGGAATAATTCTTTAAGCCATGAAAAAAGGAGTGGTACTTGATTATCTAATTCTTACAACCGCAAGTATCTTTTTTCTTGTTTTTTTAAGATCATTTCAGGGGGAGCGTTTCGCAAGCTTTCTCGTTCTTCTTATGTTTGTGTCTTTTTACATCATCTGGGGGATCTTTCACCATATGAAGCAAAGGAATATTCATATAAAAAATGTGATAGAATATATCCTGATTGGTTTTTGCATCTTGATTTTGCTTACCGTCGTTTTTTCTTTCTAGAAAACATCCATGAAAGGAGTTGTCTTGGCCGGGGGATTAGGAACCCGCCTTTATCCCTTAACGTACGCAACAAACAAGCATCTTCTGCCTGTTTACAACAGGCCGATGGTCTTTTATCCGGTGCAAACATTGGTAAATGCGGGTATAAAAGAGATTCTTCTTGTGGTTTCCGGTCCGCATTCCGGCGATTTTATTCATGTTTTAAAAAACGGAAAGGAATTTGGAATAAATCATCTTGAGTATGCCTATCAAGAGAAGCCTGACGGTGGTATCGCAGACGCCTTATCTCTTGCAGAAGATTTTGCCGACGGAGGGCCGCTTGCGGTTATTTTGGGAGATAATACCACAGATACCGATGTTTCCCAGGCTGTGAAATCCTTCAAAGAGGGCGCGGTCGTTTTCCTTAAAAAAGTTTCTGATCCAACACGTTTTGGGATTGCCGAATTTGATCCAAAAGATCCAAAAAAAATTATTGGAATTGAGGAAAAACCAAAAAAGCCAAAATCAGAGTATGCGGTGACCGGTCTTTATATCTATGACAATGCCGTATTTGACTATATAAGAAAATGTGATCCGAATTATGCCGGGCGTGGAGAGCTTGAGATAACCCAGGTCAACAATTTTTATATAGATGATGGAAAGATGCGATGGGAAGAGCTCGATGGATACTGGCTTGATGCGGGAACCTATGATACCCTTCTTCGCGCCAATTTATACTGGGCAAAAAAAGCAGGATTTACTTCTTGAAATATTTGTTTTTCTCGCCATAATTAAGGTATGGACATTACGCAAGTTGTTCTTACGATAACCCTTACCGTTACCACGATATTTCTTGTTATCGTTGGGGTTCAGGTTGTTTTGGTTTTGCGGGAGCTTCGGGCAATGCTTAAAAGAGTAAACTCCATTGTTGAGGGGTTTGAGAAGGTAGGGCTTGGGATAGAAAGCGGCTACAATGAACTGATAGGATTTTTTACCGGATTCAAGGGTGTATTGAAAGTTCTTCGGGCCTTATTGAGGAAAAAAGATGAAGACCCATGATCATCAGTCTTCGTTTTGGTTTAGCTTTGCGCTGGGGGCGACTTTGGGCGGTTTGGGCGTTTTCTTCTTTGGAACAAAAAGGGGACGCGAGACCTTAAAAAAACTCATCGAGCTTTCGGAAGGACTGGAGGATAACATTTTTGAAATCTTTGAGGACGGAGCTTCCGAAAAATTAACCCACATTCTTGAGAAAATAAAAACCCTCCCCGGGGAATAAGCGCCGCTCAATGCCTCCCGACTGACTCAGTCAAAAAGAGGTTATTAGAACAGCCCACTTTCAACCTCGCAGGTTAAAAAAAGGTTTTGCTTCAATTATTTAAATAATTGAAGCAGGAGCCAAATCACACCGCCGCGGTGTGATAATTTATGGCAGTTAAATTTTAGGGAAGAGGCCATATATGGGGGAGCCGGGGAGTTTTTTTCTGAAATCAGATTCCGCCTCTTTTATGTTTTTGTTTTCAACAAAATTTATCCAGGGATCCATCCATAGACCTTTATATCTGACTAAATAATGACCCGCCGGATATTTTTTAGATTTTTTTATAAAAACAATAACTCCATCTTGGTAGATTTTCCTTCGTAACCATGATTTAAGGTATAGATAAAAGTAGGGGAAACCAAATTTATTTAGTCCAGCTACCAACTCATTACAATAATAACCTGAGGTAGCCGCTTTTGTTTTGCCTAAGTGACGTACGACTTCTTTATAATTCTTCCCAACAACAAAGGCTAAACATGCTGCACCGCAGCCAAAATCATGTTCTTGAGTTACACTAGTTCTCATGAAGGAAATTGTAGAATTTATATATTTTTATTCAAGAATCTTCGCTTGACTTTTTTGGAGAGATCATGTATAGTAAAGGGATCTTGAATTTCTTAGCTCCCCTTGTGGTGCGAGGGGAGATTATTTGTTAGGCAAATTTCCCCCAAATACCCTTAGTAGGAAAAACCGATGGCCATCCGCGCAAAGAAAAACAACAAACCCCGTGCAAGCCGGGGGACTTTGTTAAAAGAACTAGTTTTAGGAAAGAAGGATCCAAAGATAGACGAACTTAATCTTATAGAAATCCAGAAAAATTCCTGGAATAAATTCTTAACCCGTGATCTTCGCGAAATCCTCAATGACTTTTTCCCAATCGAAGACTATACCGGGAAAAAATATGTCCTCTTTTTCGAGGACATTTTTTTTGGCGATCCACGCTATCCGCTTGAATTGTGCTTGGAAAAAAAACTTACCTTTGATACTCCGGTATATCTGAAACTACGACTCCTTAATAAAAAAACAAACGTAGAAAAGAAACAGGATGTTTACTTCTTTAATCTTCCCAAGATGACGGATCGTGGAACCTTTATCATAAACGGTATCGAGCGGGTTGTCATAAATCAATTGGTTCGCTCCCCCGGCGTATACTTCACCGCAGAAATTGACAAGACCACGGGTCTCACACTTTACAACGCAGAAATAAGACCATACATTGGCGCTTGGCTTGACATGACAATCAGTAAAAACAATTTGATTGAGATAAAAGTCAACAAGAAAAGAAAGTTTTTAGCAAGCGTTTTGATTCGTGCATTTGAGGGGGAATCAAACAATCAGATAGCTCAACATTTCTCAAACGTTGATCAAAACCTCGTTGAGAAGTATATTCTTCCTACCTTAAAGAAGGATCAAACAAAAACCAAAGACGAGGCGGTTCTTGAGATATACCGCAGGGTTAAGCCCGGTGAACCTTTGGTTTTGGAAAATGCCTACGACACGATAAAGAGTCTCTTTTTCAATCCGAAGAAATATTCCCTGGTCAATGTCGGGCGGTACAAAATGAACAAAAAACTCGGGCTTGATATCGAGATAAAGAAAGAAAACTATCTTCTTACCAAACGAGATATTGTCGAGACGATCAAATACTTAGTTGGGCTCACCGTTTCGCGCGGGAAGTTCGATGACATTGACCATCTTGGAAATCGACGATTAAGAACGGTTGGTGAGCTTGTTGGGATGTACGGCATTCGAGTTGGGATGGTTCGGGCAGAGCGCGAGATCAAGGAACGCATGAGTCTTGTTGCCTCCGATGCCACGGTCAATCCTCACCAAGTCGTTAATTCAAAACCCCTGACCGTTGCATTGAACTCTTTCTTTCGAACAAGCCAGTTGTCAACCATCGTTGATCAAACAAATCCACTCTCGGAGCTTGACAACCTCAGGAGAATTACGGTTGGCGGACCAGGCGGCATTGAAAAAGAAAGAGCATCGTTTTCAATCCGAGATATTTCCTCATCCCAATATGGAAGGATTTGCCCCATCCGATCTCCTGAAGGACCAAATATAGGAGTTGTTACCTATATGGCTCTGTATGGAAGGGTCAATAAATATAACTTCCTTGAGACACCGTATAGAAAGATACAAAAGCTAAAAAGGTCTGGAAAAATAAAGGCAAAAGTGACCGGAGAAACTGTTTATCTTCAAGCAGACGATGAGGAGGACTACTACATAACATCCTCTGACACGGTCGCCATATCAGACGATGGCATCATAACCGATGAACATGTTGTTGCCCGCCATGCTGGCGAGATTGTTGAGGTCGCCCCGGATAAGCTTGACTTTGTCGATATTTCTGCAAGACAGGTTGTTGGTATCTCCGCATCTCTTATCCCCTTCTTGCAAAACGACGATGCCAGCCGAGCCCTCATGGGGACACACATGCAGTGTCAGGCTGTTCCCCTTGTGAAACCGCAAGCTCCGCTCGTTGGGACAGGGATGGAGCGAAAAGTCGCACAAGCCCTAAAACGGAGCGTCTATGCGCAAGAAGACGGAATTGTTGAGTATGTAGATGGTGAGAAGGTAATCATAAAGGAAAGGGGAACAAAAAGTAGAGAGTACAAGCTTGAACGTTTTTTACGAACCAACAAAGATGTGGTATTTGATCAGCGGGCGAGAGTTGAGCCAAGACAACGGGTTAAAAAGGGCGACGTAATCATTGATGGTCCTGCAACCGAGGATGGAAGACTTGCCCTTGGGCAAAATCTTATTATTGGATATACCTCGCTCAACGGTCTTGGGTATGAAGACGGATTTGTTATCTCCGAAAGGTTGGTGAAGGAGGATGTTTTAACCTCGGTAACGAGCGAAGAATTTACGGCAGATGTGGTTGATACAAAGCTTGGACCAGAAGAGCTTACCCGAGATATACCAAATGTCCGTGAAGAGATTCTCCAGAATCTGGATCGCGAAGGACTTGTTGTCGTTGGGACCGAGATGAAAGGGGGAGACATTTTGGTTGGGAAAGTTGCTCCAAAGGGGGAAAAGGAGCTTTCAGCAGAAGAGCGATTGCTTCGTGCAATATTCGGAGAGAAGGCAAAAGACGTAAAAGATACTTCGCTTCGTATGCCGTATGGTAAGCGAGGAACCGTGGTAAATATTCAAACAATTGACACCAAGAAAGATCCAAACGAGCTTGAGCCAAGCGTTATAAAACGAATTATTGTAACGACCGCCCAGCTTCGAAAAATCTTGGTTGGTGATAAGCTTGCGGGTCGGCACGGAAACAAAGGAGTCATCGCAAAGATTCTTCCAGAGTGGGACATGCCGTATCTTGAAGACGGCACGCCGGTTGACATCATTATATCTCCTTTATCCATTCTCTCACGAATGAATCTCGGTCAACTCTACGAGACGCTTCTTGGCCTCGTTGCACAGCATAAAAAAACAAGGATCTCTCTTCCGGTGTTTGAAAAGATTCGGGAAGATTTCATAACCAACGAACTAAAGAAACTTAGCCTTCCAATTGACGGGAAGACCACCTTGTATGACGGACAGACCGGAAAACCATTTGAAAAAAAGGTTTTGGTCGGGGCGGGCTACATTATGAAGCTTATCCATATGATTGAGGACAAATTCCATGCCCGCTCGGTTGGTCCATACTCACTGGTCACTCAGCAGCCCCTTGGCGGAAAATCACAGATGGGTGGACAACGCTTTGGAGAGATGGAGGTCTGGGCGCTTGAATCCCACCGTGTTCCCCATGTTCTTCAGGAAATGTTGACCATAAAAAGCGATGATCTTCGAGGACGCGTAAAGGCATTCGAGTCAATTATAAAGGGGTTTGATATTCCGCAATCAAGCGTTCCTGAATCATTTCACGTGCTTTTGAAAGAGCTGAACGCATTGAATTTATCAGTTGATTACATTAAATAATTATGGAAGAAGAAGGGACAATAGACTTTATCGGACTTCGGATTCGCCTTGCTTCGCCCGATGATGTCCTGAAATGGTCAAAAGGTGAGGTGACGAAGCCAGAGACGATTAACTATCGGACGCTTCGGCCTGAAAAAGACGGATTATTTGATGAGCGAATCTTTGGGCCAACGAAAGACTACGAATGTTACTGTGGGAAGTACAAAAGAATTCGATACAAGGGAATTGTGTGTGACCGGTGCGGCGTTGAGGTTACTACATCTGCTGTTCGGCGTGAGCGGATGGGCCATATCAAACTCGCGTCCCCCATCTCGCATATCTGGTATTTCAAAGGAGCCTCATCTCCCTTGTCGACATTTCTTAATATCGCATCCCAGTCTCTTGAGAGGATCATTTATTATGCTTTGTATTTGGTGAAGTCGATTGACAGCGCAAAGCAAAAGAAAGCGCTTGCAAAACTTGAGGAAATCAAAAAACAAGAAGCAAAGAAAGAGGAGGACGAGTACGAAAAAGAAAAAGATGAGGTAAAGGAGGGTTTTACCAAGGAGAAAGTGGAGATAAAGAAAAAACTGACGAACAAAGAACAGAGAGAGATTGCCCTTCAGGAGGTTGAACTTAAAGAGAAGGAACAGCTGAAACAGCTGTCAAACCGATATGTTGAGCGAAAATCCCAAAGACTTGCATTTTTTGAGAGAATTATAAAAATTGCACGAGCTATAAAGTCGAACGACTGCATTGAGGAGGATGATTACCTCTATCTCAAGGACCTTGGATTGGAAGATTTCATGGCGGTTGGTATGGGGTCTGAGGTGATCTACGAGTTTCTTTCAGAGATTGATCTTCAGAAGCTTTACTCGGCGACCTTAACCGAGCTTTCAAAAGCAAAGGGAGATAAAAGAAACAAGCTTTTGAAGAGGGCGCGAGTTATTGAGGCGTTTATAAAAAGTCAGACGTCATCCGAGTGGATGGTCTTGACGGTTCTTCCTGTTATACCGCCTGATCTTCGGCCGGTTGTCCAACTTCCCGGCGGAAAATTTGCGACCTCAGATCTTAATGATTTTTATCGAAGAGTAATAAATCGAAACAACCGACTGAAACAGCTTATTGAGCTTGGTGCTCCCGAGATAATTCTTCGAAACGAAAAACGGATGCTTCAGGAGGCAGTAGACTCGCTTCTGGATCTTCAAAAATCTCGAGGAAGATCGCGGACACAAGGTGCAGCATCGAAAATTCAGAAATCTTTGTCCGACATTTTACGTGGAAAACAGGGACGATTTCGACAAAACCTTCTTGGAAAGCGAGTTGATTACTCAGGAAGATCAACGATTATTGTTGGCCCAGAGCTTCAGATTGATCAATGTGGAATTCCAAAAGAGATGGCGATTGAGCTTTTTAAGCCGCACCTACTTCGGGAGATTATTCTTCGTGGTCTTGCGCCAAACATAAAAAGCGCAAAAAGCTTCCTTGAGCAGAAAGACCCTGTTGTGTATGATATCTTGGAAGAGGTAACTTACGAACATCCGATACTTCTGAATCGAGCGCCAACACTTCACAAGCTCTCGGTTTTAGCGTTCTATCCAGTACTGACTGATTCCTATGCGATAAAACTTCATCCAACCGTATGTGCCGGATACAATGCCGATTTTGACGGAGATGCAATGGGAGTTTTTCTTCCGCTCTCCAAGAATTCGATAGAAGAAACAAAGGCGAGAATGTTTCCGTTTCAGAACCTTCTCAAGCCAGCAGATGGGTCACCCATTGTTGTTCCAAACAAAGAGATGGCGCTTGGGATCTATTACCTAACTACGATTGATCACAAGCACCAAGATGCGAAGGATGAGGAGCTAAAAACCTTTGCGAGTGAAAACGAAGCAATAAGTTACTATCACGCAAAAGACATTGAGCTTCGGGAGCCTGTCCTTGTTAAGATTGGCGATCACGTGGTGAGAACTTCGGTTGGGAGAATCATATTTAATCAATCCCTGCCTGAAAAGTTGCGATACATAAATAGCGATGTTAGAGCTGCTGACATAAAAAATATCATTATTGAAGCAACGAGAGTCTTTGATGATAACAGGAAAGTCGGCAACCTGATTGATCGTCTGAAGGAGATTGGATTTTGGGGAGCAACGATATCTGGAGGGATGTCCGTTTCCGTATTTGACTGCAAGATTATTAAAGAGAAAGATGAGTATGTAATGGAAACAGAAAAAGAGATTGAGAAGGTTGAGAAAAGCTATAATCAGGGACTCCTTACGCTTGAGGAGAAACGACGTTACTCAAATAAACTTTGGATTGAGACAACTGAGCGACTTGCAGACAAAACTTGGGGTTCCTTGGACGAGGAAAATCCAGTGAAAATTATCATAAAATCCGGTGGAGCGCGTGCATCTCGTGAGCAGCTCAAGCAGCTTTCTGCAATTAAAGGTCTTGTAGTTGATCCTTTGGGAAAGATTATTGAGGTCCCGACAAAATCGAATTATCGCGAGGGTTTGTCAATATTAGAGTATGTGATCTCTGCCCGCGGTGCAAGAAAAGGACTGACAGATTCTGCATTAAAAACAGCAGATGCAGGATATTTAACACGAAGACTCGTTGATGTCGCCCATGACATGATTGTTCGGGAGGAAGATTGCAAGACATCAAAAGGAATCGAGATTGTCCGTGAAGAAGAGCGTGGGGGAAAGATTCTTGATCGAATACGAGGAAGATTTATCCTTGAGGATGTCTCTGTTGAGGATAAAAAGGTGGTTGTCTCAAAAGACAGTATTCTTGATGAGGAAAACCTTGCTCTTTTGACAAAATACAACGTGAAAAGAATTGTTGTTCGTTCTCCTCTCTATTGTGAGTCAAAATATGGGATCTGTCAGAAATGTTATGGTTTGGATCTTTCAAACAATAAACTTGTTGAACTTGGTACGCCCGTTGGCGTAACTGCCGCTCAATCGATCGGCGAGCCAGGAACGCAGCTTACGATGCGGGTTAGACACTTTGGTGGAATTGTGATATCCGACGTAACACAGGGTCTTCCCCGAGTCGAGGAGTTATTTGAGGCAAGAACTCCAAAGGTGGTTTCTCCAATCAGTGAAATTCATGGAAAGGTTTCGATAAAGGAGGATACGACGAAAGAAGTATATGTCATTCGGATAGTTTCAGAGGACAAAAAAAATCCTCAAGAGCAGGAGTTTGTGATACCGCTTGCGCAGACCCTTAAGGTGAAAGACGGCGATTTGGCATCAAGAGGGACTCCACTTTCTGAGGGGTATCTAAACATATATGATGTTTTGGCTATAAAAGGTCTTCATAGCGCCCAGATTTATCTCTTAAACGAGATTCAGAAAGTGTATGAGTCACAGGGAATCATCATACATGACAAGCATTTCGAGGTTATTATAAGAAAGATGAGCGAGAAGATAATCATCGAGGATGAGGGAGACACGTCGTTCATAAAAGACGAGGTAGTTTCTCGTATTCGTTTCGAGGAAGAAAACAAGAAAATTCTTGCTCAGGGAGGAAAACCTGCAGTTGGGAAGGTTTCGATCTTGGGAATCACCAAGGCTGCAATTTATACCGATTCATGGCTTTCTTCAGCTTCTTTTGAACAAACCACGAGCGTTTTAAGTTCAGCCGCAATAAAAGGACAGATAGACTATTTGTTGGGATTGAAGGAAAATGTTATAATTGGAAGGTTAATTCCGGTTACAAAGGAGTTAATTGAACGGTATTATAGTAAGTTTCTTACAAGGTATGCCCACGGTGAGTCAGCTGATAAAACGGGGGAGGAAGAAGCGGGTTCGGAAGTCACGGGCGATGGCTCTGAAGACAAACTTCAACTCGCTCAAGCGTAAATACGTAAAAATCGCAAGCCCGATGAAGCGGGGAGTTTGTATTGTGGTTCGAACCATGACCCCCAAAAAGCCAAACTCTGCCTTACGGAAAGTAGCAAGGGTACGATTATCCAACAAGACCGAAGTTACCGCCTACATTCCTGGCATAGGACACACCTTGGCGGAACACTCCATCGTCCTTCTTCGCGGAGGACGGGTGAAAGACCTGCCAGGGGTAAAATATCATATTATTCGAGGTAAGTTTGACACCGGAGGGGTTGTTGATCGAAAGACATCACGCTCTAAATACGGTACGAAGATAAAAGCGGTAGCGGCTCCATAGCGGCAACCATCATGAGAAATTAAACATTATTATCCTATGCCACGTCACACGTACGAAAAACGAGTTATTGCAAAAGATCCACTATACGGAAGTTATGAGGTTGCCAAGCTCATAAACTTTGTTATGAGGGACGGCAAAAAGACCGTTGCACAAGAGATCGTGTACGATGTGTTTCGAAAAATGCAAGATGAAAAAAAAGATCCGCTGAAGGTTCTTGGTGATGCGATAAGAAATGTTGCGCCGAATTACGAGGTGAAGCCGAAACGTCTGGGAGGAGCATCGTACCTTGTTCCTATTGAAGTGAGAAAAGACCGAAAGCTCTTTTTAGCGCTTAACTGGATTATTGAGACTGCCAAGAGCCGTTCAAATAAGACGTATCATACGTTTAAGGACAAACTCTATACAGAGTTGACTGAGGCGGCTCAAAATCAGGGAAATGCCGTTGCAAAGCGTCTCCAGACAGAAAGATTAGCGGAAGCAAACAAAGCCTTCGCACACTTAAGGTGGTGAAAAGATAAGCTCAAAGTGTAAAGCGCAAAGCGCAAAACTACAGTGCAAAACGTAAAACGACCCAACTGTCATCCTGAACTTGATTCAGGATCTGCTGCTACATGAGACAGCGGATGCCGAAATGAATTCGGCATGACATGTGCCACTTTTTACTTTTGAGTTTTAACATTTGACTTTTCTTTATGGCTCAGCAAAGTATAGTAACTAAAAATCGAAATGTTCCTCTGGATAAGATTCGAAATGTTGGGATTATTGCCCATATCGATTCTGGCAAAACTACAACAACCGAGCGCATCCTTTTTTATACCGGGAGGACCTATAAGCTTGGCGATATTGATGAGGGGACCACCCAAATGGACTGGATGCCTCAAGAAAGAGAGCGGGGGATAACCATTGTATCTGCAGCAACAACGACATTCTGGAAAGATGTTCGAATAAATATCATTGATACCCCTGGCCATGTGGATTTTACTGCGGAAGTTGAACGATCTTTGCGCGTATTGGATGGAGGAGTCATCGTCTTTGATGCAGAAGAAGGCGTCCAAAGCCAATCAGAGACGGTATGGCGACAAGCAGATAAGTATAAAGTACCTCGGATCTGTTTCATAAACAAGATGGATAAGCTTGGTGCAAACTTTGAGGGGACAGTTGAGGAGATCAAAGAGCGGCTTGGTGCAAATCCGGTTATCATGGTGTATCCGGTTGGAAAAGAACAGGAATTCCGTGGCGTTGTTGATCTATTGACACTTAAGACCTTAATCTGGGATCAAGACCCAACAGGCGTCAAGTATTCAGTACTTGATGAGGTTCCCGAGGAGCTTAAGAAAAAAGTACAGAAGGAACGAGCAAAGTTGATTGAGAAGATTGCAGAGTGCGACGACAGTCTCCTTGAGAAGTATCTCCATAATAAGGACATATCGCCTGAAGAGTTTAAAGCAGCATTGCGAAGAGCCGTAATCGCATACAAGCTCATTCCGGTCTATTGTGGTAGTTCCCTTCGAAATAAAGGAGTCCAGCCTATTTTGGATGCAATCGTTGATTATCTTCCATCTCCTTCAGATCTTCAGGAAATAAAGGGGATCAATCCAGAAACAGAAAAAGAGGAGGGAAGAAAGCTCACGCCGGATGAGAAATTCTCTGCATTGGCATTTAAGATACAACTTGATCCACATGTTGGAAAGATTACCTACACGAGAATTTATTCAGGCGTCCTTCAGTCAGGATCATATGTCTACAATGTAACTCGAAATAATAAAGAGCGGGTAAGCCGTCTTCTCCTCATGCATGCAAATCAAAGAGAGGAGATCGACAAGGCGTTTGCAGGTGAGATTGTTGTCTTGGTTGGTCCAAAGGACACGAAGACGGGAGATACTTTGGCAGATCAAGCTGATCCGATTTTACTTGAGAAGATTACCTTTCCCGAACCGGTTATCTCATTGGCGATTGAGCCAAAGACAAAAGCAGATCAAGAGAAGCTCTCCTATGCACTCCAGAGACTTTCTGAGGAAGATCCTACCTTCAAGGTAAAGATCAATCATGAGACAGGCCAGACCATTATGTCTGGAATGGGGGAACTCCATCTTGAGATTCTCGTTGATCGGATGAAAAGGGAGATGGGGATGAATGCAAACGTGGGGAAGCCGCAGGTTGCCTACAAAGAAACCATAACAAAACAGGCCGATGCAGAAGGGAAATATATCAAGCAGACTGGTGGGCGCGGACAGTATGGTCACTGTTTTATAACGATTGAACCCCTCGGACGCGGTGAGGGCTTCAAATTCGTAAACAAAATCAGAGGAGGAGCAATTCCAAACGAGTTTATTCCATCGGTAGAGAAAGGAATCATTGAGGCGCTGGACAAAGGGGTGCTTCTTGGGTATCCTCTTACGGATCTAAAGGTGACGCTTTACGATGGTACGTATCATGACGTTGATTCGTCAGACATCGCATTCAAGATAGCAGGGTCTATGGCTCTTCAGGAAGCAACAAAAAGAGCTGGACTGACACTTATTGAGCCGATTATGAAGCTTGAGGTGACCGTTCCTGAAGAGTATATGGGAGTTGTCATAGGCGACATCTCAAGTAAACGAGGAAAAATTTTAGGAACCGAAAAGAGGGGAAAATCAACGGTTATAAAAGCATACGCTCCTTTGGCGGAACTTTCAGGATATGTCACGGTGCTTCGGTCGCTTACGGAGGGGAGGGGAGTTCCGTATATGGAGCCTTCTCACTATGAGGAAGTACCGCAGAATATTATTAAGGCCATGGTAGAGAGCAAGGCATGAGAACTCTTGTCATTTCAGATACGCATCTTGACAGCGCCTTCGATACAAAAAAATTCAACTTCTTGAAAAAAATCATAAAAAAAGCCGATCGCGTCATCATAAACGGGGATTTTTGGGAGGGATACAAGATCACATTTGATACATTTGTGAACTCTCCCTGGAAGAAACTATTTCCGCTTCTTAAAGAGAAAAAAGCAATCTATCTGTATGGCAATCATGACAAGGAAAGCTATGTTGATAAAAGGGTAAATCTTTTCTCAGTCAAACAGGCGAAGCGGTATCGTTTTACCTCCGGGAAGAATACGTTCTTTCTTGAACACGGAGATCGGCTAGCTCCACTTTGGGACAAGTTCTTTCGAAGAATGCCTTCTTTCATCCTGATACCTTTGGACAACCTTGAGCGTTTTTTAGTTCAAATATTCGGGAGGGCTTTTTTGAGGTTTTTTTACGGCCGATTTAATAAAAAGATAAAAGAAAAAATCGAAGATTATATCGGAAAAAATGAGTTTTTCATCTTCGGGCATATTCCGGTCCAGGAGATTGATCGTAAGAACCATTTTATAAATGGCGGATTTATCAAATACGGCATCGGCCAGTATCTTTTCATTGAAGAGGGAAGGGTTACTCTCAAGGAAGAATGGTATGGCAGGCCGTTATTTAAGGCGGACAACCGATAATATTTCTGAGTTTGGGATAAAGATAAGGTTCCCTTTCTCGTCGCGAAGAACCGTGGTTCTCAGCGAGATCTTTTCAACCCCTCCTTTAAAGGCGCCTATTTTGACTTTATCTCCCACATTGAACTGATCCTCAACAATGATGAAAAATCCTGCAATGACATCTTTGAAAAGCGTTTGAGCGCCCAGGGAAAATCCAAGTCCCAAAATGCCTGCGCCGGTAAGGACAGGGACGATGTTTATCCCAAACTGGGAAAGAATGGTTAAGAAGGCGATAAAATATATAATGCCTGACGAGACGCTTTTTAAAAGGAGGCGCAGGGTCTTAGTTTTTGAGAGTATCTGTTTCTTGCTTATTCGATGGGAAAAGGCCACAAGAACATAGTCAACAGTGCGTTTGGTAAAGTGACTTAATATAAAGGCAAAAACCAATATGACGAAAGCAGAAAAAAGTTTTTCAATCTCCATAATGTAATCAATTATTACACGCGAATTCAGTATAATCAAGGCATTTCTTACGGAAAATTGGTTTAGATTGTTCCAACAACCCAACTCAAAAATTGTGTTAGCAGACAAGCGTAGAGTCTGCTAATAGAGGGTATTTTAGGGTTTAGACCGTTGTAGCAATACAAACTTAAACGTTCTAAACACATTTTGAAAGACAATTCACCCTGCAGTTTTTTATCAATTGAGCGATTCCTTTGACAACGGGCACTCTGTATGATTGTGGGGCTTTGCAATACAGTATTTTCTTCCATACTCAATCGTTCGATAGGTAAACTCAAACCACTCCTTTTTAGGCAGAATCTGCATAAGATCTTGTTCGATTTTGTCTTGGTTGGTTTGGCCTGTCAGACCAAGCAATCTTGATAATCGCTTAACATGTGTATCAACCGCAATCCCCTCGACAATCCCATATGCGTTTCCTAAGACAACATTGGCAGTTTTTCGAGCAACTCCCGGAAGTGAAAGCAAATCTTGCATAGCATTTGGCACCTTGCCGCCAAACTTTTCCTTCACGATCCTTGCAGCTTGTAGGATGTTTTTAGTTTTGGCTCTAAAGAAGCCTGTCTGGTAAATATCTTTCTCAAATTCAGCTGGTTTTGCTTTTATATAATCATCAAGAGTCCTGTATTTTTTAAAAAGTTTTGCCGTAACTTCGTTTACTTTTTTATCAGTGCATTGGGCAGAAAGCACAACAGCCACCAAAAGCTCCCAGTTGTTTGAGTAGCTCAGAGCTATTTTGGCTTTTGGAAAGAGTTTTTTTAGCGTAGCAACAATCTTTTTTGCATGTTTTTTCCTTTTCTCAAGCACATCCTCTTTCATCGTAAAGATTATTTTATACTATACCAGCCGGATTTTTCCTGCAAGAACCCGTCAGATACTAAAGAAGAAAAAATCTCCTTTACTCGCTTTTTGTCATATCCGATTTTGTCATATACCTCTTTTCTTTGAAGTTGAGGCTTTGCAAGGAGCTCTCGCAAGATGATTCCTCGGAGTCTTCGGTTGGACCCTTCAAACGGGGATTGCTTGGCATAATGCATGCTTTTTCGATTCGCGTTTCCTTTTAATCTGCCAAGCATAGTTCCGAAGTCCATGAGCGCAAAATACCATTCACGCGGATTGTTATGATCGACCGATTGTGAGACATACGGCAAAATTTTCCTATCAGACACCTTGTCTTTGTCCTTGAAGAAATGATGGATGAAGACGCGGCGTATGTTGGTTTCGATAAAGATGGTTGGTTGGTTGAAAGCGAAGGCGCAAACCGCGTTTGCAGTTGCTTTTCCTACGCCAGGGAAGGTTTCAAGGATCTTTGGATTGTTAGGGAGCCTTCCGTTATAGTTTTCTACAACGATCTGTGCGGTTTTTGAGAGATTTAGAGCTCTCCTGTTATATCCTAGCCCCTGCCAAGCTGAAAGTACATCCCGATTTGAGGCCCTGGAAAGTATCTTAAAGCTTGGAAAGTTTTTTATGAATTTTTCATACTTTATAAGCACGCGGGAGACCTGTGTTTGCTGAAGCATCACCTCAGAAACGAGAATTTTATAGGGATCTTTCGTCCTTCTCCACGGCAGGGCGCGCTTATGTTCCCTGTAATATTCCCAGATCAAATTCTTGAATTTTTGCATGTATATACTATATCAAAAAGCAACCCTTCATCAGTGTTTCAATTATTTAAATAATTGAAGCAAGCACTCATATCCCCTCTTGCTTTCGTCTTTGCCTTTGCCTCTCAAGTCGCCATCCAGCCCGCCAATCGGTACCGTACTTCGTAGGAGGTGAAAAGACCGTAAAGAAGACGTCTTCTATAAAACGAGCAAACTCCTCCTTTTTTAATATTTTTACAAGATAAGGGGCGATACCCTCGCTTTTTCGTGTCAAAATAGAGAACTTTGCGACAGTCGCCACCGAGACATTCAAAACGTGACAGATTGTTCTATGATCGATGTTTTTGAGAAGGAGATACATGATTGTTACTCTTTTTATGATCATTATTCTCTCGGTTTCTGAAAATAAATCATTTATTATCGCTTCAAATTCGTTTTTATTATGTTTCTTGCCGACAACCTGAAAGAAAAGCAAAAATAATTTTGTAAATTTTTCTTCAGAGAGCTTTTTCTTTGATATCTGAACCATGCTCTGATTATTTAAATAATCAGAGCAATTGTCAACGTACTATAATCTACATTTGATACAATATAGAAGGTAAGGACGTTCTAGAGCATTGCGATATCACTCTTGAGCTGTGTAGCGAAATATTTAGGTATTACATAAGGAGGGTTGGCCGAGCGGTTTAAGGCGCGGGTTTCGAAAACCCGTGGGCGATGAGCCCTCACAGGTTCGAATCCTGTACCCTCCGCCATTGTGACTATTAAGAGAGACTTCATTTTGCACAGGAATAGTTCTGAGGAGGGGAGGCAGGGGAGGAAGATCGAGCTTTTGGTGTTGCACAGCATGGATGGATTTTATAAATCAACCGTTGAGTGGTTTAAGAACCCAAAAACTGCCGTTGTAGCCCACTATCTAATCTCCAAAAAAGGCGAGATATCCCAGATGCTGAAGGACGGGTGGGCCGGTTATCATGCCGGAGACTACGAGACAAATTTACGAAGCATTGGAATCGAGCTTGAAGACGAAAAGAAGGGGGAAGCGTGGGTTTATCCAAAAGAAGAAATAAAAGCATTGCGTTGGTTGGTCAAGCGGCTCTGCAAGAAATACAAAATCCCAAAAGACAAAGAGCATATTCTCCTTCACAAAGATATCACACCAGAAAGAGATGATCCTGTTGGAAATTTTGATTTAGATTGGATAGCGTCTTTTAAAACCTCTTACCTTCGCTCGGTAGGGCGAAACGATCTTTCAATTTCCTGAAAGGATGCTCCCTCCAAAGAAGTGGCAAGGTCATGAAATACCTCAGGGATCGATTTGGCAGCGCCAACGGTGATTGAGCGCCCACTTTCTCTTAACTCAGTAAGCATAGGTTCGGTATTTTTATAAAATTCATGAAACCTCTTACGAACTTTTTCCGGCACGTCATCGGATCGCGGAGTTTTTCCAGCATCGAGAGCCTGTTTATATCTTATTTGTCTCCGCTGTTCAGCTATGTGGTCATCTAATACAAGTTCTACAAAGGCATGCTTTAGATCGGTGCGAAGTTGTTCTTTTAGCTCTTTTAACCAGCGATCAACATGCCGAAGTTGCGCAATAGTTCGAGGAAATCCGGTAAAGACGAAGGTGTTTGTGCCAAGCGCATAGGCTTTCCGAACCACCGTATCAACAAGCCCAAGTATTGTCTCATCTTGGATCAGGCCTCCCTCTTCAGCCCTTTTGATATCTTCTTGTACAGAGTCCCAGTAGTATCGGTACCTTCCTTTTTTATCTCGTGCGCCGCGGTAGATGTCTCCGGTTGAGATGCGCGATGAATGGGGAAATTGTTGTTTCAATAAATCTGCTTGGGTGTCTTTTCCCGCACTTGGCGGCCCGTTTATAAAGACAAAACGCAACATAAGCAAGTGGGACTATTATAACAGTCCAAATTGCAATTTACCATTTTTGGGCTCGTTGCGCCATTATACCGCGTAAGCTCTTGATTTGTCGAAGTTTATTGGGTAAAGTGATTGGTAATGAAAAAAAGCCTCTCTCATACCGAGAAGGTCCTCAATACGTGGGCAATTGTTCTTATCGTATGGAGCCTTTACCGCGCGCAGTTTAAGACGGAGCTACCCTTGTGGTTTGATGAGTTTGTTGCAAAGCCGGTTGTTTTTCTTGTTCCCGTTTATTGGTTTATAAAAAAAGTTGAGAAGAAAAAGTTTTTTGAGTCGATCTGGCTTACCCCAAAAGGTGCAACAAGGGAACTCCTGTATGGTTTTTTGATCGGCGCAATTTTTTTTGCAGTGGGAATTTTTATGAACAGGGGGCTGCCGCAGACTGGACTTTTTACAACCGCAGCCTTCCTCCCTCTTTTTTTTACCTCCTTTGCAACAAGCATCTCCGAAGAAGTCCTATCGCGCGGTTTTGTCTTAAGGCGACTGTATGAGGAATCTCATAATCCATTTACCTCTTCTTTTTTGGCAAGTGTCCTTTTTTTCTTTCTGCATGTCCCAATCCTTTTTTCCTCGGATAAAATTACAGGACAGCTCCTTCTTCAGGTTATGACAACAGATATTATCTTGAGTCTTGCGGTTTCTTTTATTTATATCTCGCGAAGAAATCTCATCATGCCGATATGCATCCACGCTCTCTACACCTTAAGCCTCTACCTTTTCATCTAGGAGGCTCAAGAATCCAGAAGATTTCCTCGGAGCCCTTCACGATTTTTCGAAATTTTGATTGGTCTATGTTTTGAAATTCAGGCATGCTTCGGAATTCCTCCGGAAATCCGATAACGACGCTCCGTCCTACATTTTGCGGCGGCACAAACTGGAAAACAAATTTATCAAACTTTTCAACCTGGCCAAACCCGTACTCATCAGGTTGCGAGAGGGTTGCCTGTCTTTGATAATTTTCTGGCGGAAAGTTGAGATAGAAAAGGAGAAAGATGTAGGGCTGTCCATGCTTTTTTGTTATGGAGAACGTATTGAATTTATCGTAGTTTTCTTTTACGTACTGTGAAAGCTCCCGGTATCCGCTCTGCCATGCTCGAACTACAACCGCCCGCTTTGGATAGTGATTCAGATAGAAGTCCCATGAAAAAAGAAGAAGCAGAAGTTGTGCGGCAATGAGGGAGGTTGCGGTTAATACTTTGTAGCGTTTAGGAACATAGGCAAATAGGGCAACGCCGCCGTATGAGGCAATAAGAAGGATAGGTATGAGCAAGAATAAAGATCGGGTAAGCGATAGGCCTGCCCAGGATAGAGAAGAGGAGAGAGGGGCGACCAAAAGAAGCGAAAGAAGAAGAATTCTAAAGCGCTCTTTTTTCTTTATGAGATAATACAGCCCAACAAATAAGAAGCCGTACTCCAAAAAAGTGATAGGCGCCATATCGGTGAAACCGAATCGAGGATTTTCATCGCCTGAGATGGTGAGAAATTGGGGAGAGAAATATTTTGCATACGAGGAAAGCGTCTCCTTTGCCCCAACGGAAAGTTTATTGTAGAGAAGGCGCGTACCCCCTTCATATCGCAATTCATTGATCTTTAACGTAAAGCCGGGATTATTGAAAAAAAGCAAGGTACCTATTCTTTTTGGCTGATAAAGGAGATCTGTTGCAAAGAACAACACACGCACGAAAGAAAAAGACAAGAGGAAAAGTTTTGCTTTTTTTACCCTGAAGAGGGAGATGAGCCCAAAGACAAAAAAATAGAGTGCAAATACTCTTGCCGACTGATAGCTAAAAAGCGAAAGAAAAAGAAATAAGAGGAAGAGTGCGGCATTTTTGACCGTTAATTTTTTAAGGATTTTCACAAAAAACAATGTTGCTAAAATAGTAAGAAATGCTGAAAGGTATGCCTCATGCGCCTGTCTCCCAACGATATGCAAACCCAAAGAGAAAGCTGCAAGAAAAGCAGAAAGCAGTGAGATCGCGTCGTTTTGGAATAGTTCTTTCGCCAAGAGAAACACCGCAAGGGGAAAAAGCAACGCAAGAAAAGCATTAAGCGCGCGAGTTGATGCCTCATTCAATCCAAAAACTCCTACAAGCGCAGCGGAAAGATAAGAGTACAGCGGCATTTTGTAATCCCCAAAAGATTTCAGACGAAGCGGAAGAAACGCCCCATACTCGTCTTTACCTGTTTTTGCTATTGAGTAGGCGTTGTAGCCAAAGGCCGCCTCATCGGCATCAAACGCGGGAGGCGAAACATCTTTTTTATATACATTGAGAAACAATGACAAGGCTAAGATGAGGACTAAAATCAAGATGGTATTTTTTTTCATACGAAAAGATGTAAGAGCGCCCAATCGGTCATAACAAAATTTCTTTTCTGACTGGCTCGTCCCTTCATGATGCGTGGCAACTTATAAAGGGCCGATATAAATCCAAGAAAAAATGTAAACTCGCCCCGTAGCAAAAAAAATATGAAGTTTGGTATAAGGAAAACGAGGTGGTTCAAGACCAAACCCGGGTCTGTTATGTTTTTCCAGATAAAGATAAACTGGTTCCGGTAGGCAATTTTTTTTACAAAGCTTTTTTTAAATTGAGTCCCGATTGTTGATTCGTGAGGATGCGTCACTTTTACGTGGGGATCGAACAAGATCTGATATCCTGATTTCCACGCACGGTAAGAAAGATCAATATCCTCCCAGTAAAACGGTGAATACAGCTGGTCAAAACCAGAAAGAGAAAGGTATTTTTTCCTATCTACCAGACTTGCCCCCCCCTCAGCCCATGCATTAAATCCCAAGGTAAGGTCCCCTGCCCTTTTATGACGTATGAAGCCGAGACTCCAAAAGACGACGTTTTTTCCAACCATCTTTCCGCCCGTATCTTTTTGCGCAAAAGTCACCGCAAACAGCTTATCATTTTGTCTGAAGCGGGAGAGAATTTTTGTGTAGGAGTTATCATGTAAGACGACGTCGTCGTTAAGAAGCAGGATGAGATCGTTTTTTGCTTTTGCAACGCCTCTGTTAACTGCCCCGGCAAAGCCAAGGTTTTGTTTATTTTCCAAAAGCATTATATCGAGTTGTTTTACGTCGTATCTGATACTTTCTTTGGGATCGTCATTTACTACAATGACCTGGCAATCTTTGAGATAACGAAGATTATGTTTTAGATTGGAAAGTAACTTCGCCTTATTTTTATAGGTTGGGATTACAACAGAGACCATAATACAAATAACTAATTTTCCAGTATCGCCTCTCTCACTCTCTTTCTGAACACCTCATAGTTGAAATGCTTTCGTACGTATTCTTTTGCTTCGTTTTGGATGCGCTTTTGAAGCATCTGATCTTGCGCAAGACGCGTCATCTTCTCAACCAACTCATTTTCACTGGTAAACAGAAATCCGTTTTTTCCATCGTCTATAAGCTCTCTTGGGCCGCCCGCATTGTAGCAAAAGGCAATACATCCCATCGCCATTGCCTCAAGTGGCACAATCCCAAGATGCTCAACTCGTTGGGGATATTTTGTCTCATCGATACCGAATCCGGTAAAATGCCAGAGAAACCCTGCTTTACCATACCATGTGAAAAGTTCATCAAAGAGCACGTTTGGCTTCAGTATGATTGAGCTTTCCTGTTTCGCTGCCTCTTTTAACTCCTCAAAGTAGTCCTTATCCTCGCCTCTTAATCCTCCAACAAGCACGAGTTTGAAGTCTTTATACAAAGCGCTTGAGGCTTTCAGTTTTTTAAAAAATGAGATAAGCGACTTATGTTGTTTTGCATGAAGCTGCCTGAAAAAACGCCCAACAGACAAGATAATTTTCTCTTTTGGTAATACACGAATATCTTGTTTAATAAACCTGTCATCAAGATAAGGATATATGACCTTTGATTTGATACCCCATGCAAGAACTCTGCTTTGCGTGAATTTTGAGTTTGCGATAAATCGAAAATTGGCTGTTTTCAATTTGTTTACAAAATTCATATTATAGAGCGACTTATTTGGGACCATACAGAAAACGAAATTTTTTTTCGCGTTTGAGAAGAAATAACTTCCATCAGTCACATAAAAAAAACAATCGTAGTTTTTAAGCGTAAGAATTTTTTTTAAAAAGGCTGTTTTTTTTTGAAAGATATTGGGGAGAAACGTCGGCACATATTTAAACGAAAGATCAAACTGAACCTTGAAATCATCCTGAAGATTTTTGTCCCAGAAAATATGGATCTCATATTCCTCATTTTCAAGTACCTTAAGAATCGACAGAATGTGTTTTTCACCACCCCCCAAGACATCAAGGTACGGATCATAAAGCGCGGCTTTTTTCCTTTTTTTCATATAAAAAGAGATACGTTATGGTCTTTGAGAAAGCTTGGTACACCGATTCAATTATACCGAAGGGACCGTCTAAAAAGCCAAAATTTCTTACCAGACGGCGAAAAAGTTCTCCGAAAAACTTTCTGAAAAAAGTTGGGGTTGAGACTTTTTTTTGCGCCTTATAGAGGAGGTCTGCCTCAACGCTTTCAAAGGCGATTGTCTTTTCAACCATTGTTTCAAAGTCGCCGTGGAAATAATGCAAAAGAGAATTGGTAAGCATTCCGCACTGACCTTGGATTGTGGGAGTCGAATGGATCTCTTTTGGCCAGGCCGAAAAATATTTTTTATTCAAAACCCGAATCTGATAATCCGGCCACCAGCCTCCATGTTTCAGCCACTTTTTCCCGCCAAAGATATTTTTGCGCGCGACCTTATAATGAGTCGGCAATGTCGCCCCGGCCCCTCCAGAGCGACTGTTTTTTGTAATCTTTGTTTTAATCTCCATAGCAAGTTCTTTGGTGATTCTTTCATCTGCGTCAAGGATAAAGACCCAGTCGGTTTTTGCTTTGTCAATCGCAAGCTCTCTTGCCGGCTCAACATAGGATGCGGGGGAGATTTGAAAGACCACAGCATCATGGGCTTTTGCAATTTGGGCGGTCTTATCTTCGCTTTCCATATCCAAAACAATCACCTTATCAGAAAGCAGTTTTGCAGATTCGATGCATTCTGCAATATTTTTTTCCTCGTTGTAGGTGTTTATGAGAACGGTTATCATGATTTAATCCTTCTTACCTGAATTTCTAAATTTCCAATCCTTTTCTTTTGGACGATATTTGAGGCTTTGTCCTGTTCTTTCAGCCAATTATTAAGCCAAAATACGTCGGGACTATTGATATCATACGATTTATGCGGTTCAATAACAAGATAAATCATCTGGGGGCGCTTGGCATGGCTTTTCCTATAAACTGCCGGGTACTTTGTTTCGCCAGACCACAGGTAAAGATAATTCCATCCCTCCGTATGGAAGAAGGGGATAGTAAAAGCATCGATGATGAAGGGGCCGGAGGCGGTGGAAAATATGTAATCGAGGGCAGCAAGCTGATCTTTGTATATGAGCTTTTTGTTTGCCGAGTGATAAAAGATATTGTTGCGGTTTTTTAAGGCGTTTACCGTATAGAAGATGTTTACCGCGCTTACCAGGAATATGACAGCAACGGTAACGGACTTTTTGAGATACTTTTCCGATGCCTCAAGAAAGAAGCAGAAAAGAAGGATGATGGGGATTGCGGTTCCCGCATAGAATTGCTCAAGCGGCTTGTCCTTAAGAAGAAAGATGTAAGGAAGTGTCCAGAAAAGACAGATGAATAGAAAGGAAAGAAGAGTCTTTCTTTCCCGATACAGACTGTTGAAGGTTGCAAAAAAAAGCAAAAGCATAAAAATCAACAAGATAAACGCCCCGTTTGGATCAGCGGGAAAGAGAGTATTGGTGAATTCCTGAAAAAGGCCTTGCATATATAATTTCAGCCGCAAAGCAAATGGGATCGGAATATTGCTTGATTCCGTGAAGTACCGTTGAAGCCCTTTGGTTAATATAAACTGATGCCGCAAGTCAAACAGGATAAACGGAGTTATTGTGAAAAAAAATACCGCGCCTGCAAAGAATGCATAGATATTTTTGAGGCTGATTCGTCGCAAAAGCACAACGATGCAAGTTAAAAAAAGAGCATCGAGCAAATTCAACAATTCAAAATGGGAGAGGAGACCGACAAAGAAAAACGTTGGGACAAGCCATACCGGCTGTTTCGTTTTTACCAATTTTGTAAGCGTGTAAAAAAAGAGCGTTGCAACAAAAATACTAAATGAGGCATTTGAGAGCCATCTTCCATAGATTATGACGTTGAACGACACGGCACAAAGGAGGGCGGAGAGATACGCATACAGCTTATTGCGAAAGACCTCTTTCCCTATAAAATAAACGACAACCACAGAGAGTGTATTTACTATGGTAAATATAGAGATGATTGACGCGGGATTTCCCCTGGTTACCGAATATATAAGAGCCAAGAAATAGTAATAGAACACCCCATGGAAAATACCCTCAACATCCGTTTTCGGACCAATAAGTGAAAGCTTCTTCAAAGTCGCAATATCTTTTGCGACGGAAAGATCTCTTCCTTGCTCCCACATAAAAAGGAGAGTGTCCGGAAGGTAAAGATTCCGAAGGTACAACCCAAAAAGAAAGATCAGAAAAAGAAGAAGTATTGGGAGGCGGTACTTTTTAAGGTACGCTACTTGAGCTTCCATAATTCTACGCTTACGTTTTCGTTTATCACCTTTTTATCAACAAGGGAGGCTTTTTTTGGGATATTTTCTTGACGCCAGTTTTCAACACGAAATGCATAAGCATCAGCCTCTATGATATACGAGCACTGATCTTTTACAAAGCGGTACTCTGGTTTCTTGAAACCTTTTTTCTGTGAGTAGTAATCAAAAAGATAATTGTAGGTATAGGGGATTACCGGCGGTGTATAGATTCTTGCACAGAAATCGTCTTTTCCAGCATTTTTATAAATCTCCTCTACCGCCGTAACCTGCGCTTTTATACCGGAAATCTTTTTGTCAGATAAGCCTGCCTCTCTATACAGCTTATTGGCAGAAATCACAAAAAGAACCGCCAGTAAAAAATACGGGATGGCTCGAAGGATCCTTTCGGAGCGCTTGCTTAAGTTATACACTCCAATCGTCAAGAGAAAAGCATAGAAAAGTGGAAAGCCTTCAAGGTAGTTTGCCCACAAGAAGTTGCTTCGGTAAAGAAGGGTAGCAAGGAAAAAAACGACATTGAGAACAAGCAAAAACAATGTGAGGCGCCAAAGGAGGGGCGACGTTTTTTTTAACCGATAGAAAAGCCCGAAAAGACCGATTGCAAGGACTACATATGCCAAGGTTTTGTCTGGAAAAAGGGAGAGATAATTCTCCCAAAAAAGTCTAAGCTTAACGAGGATATCGTACTGCCAAAAGAGATAGAGTTGGTCAAAAACTCCGCCTTGGAATGCAATAAAATTGTCCTTTCGTGGATTAGCTAAGAAATAAAGTACGGCTTTTGTCTGCATGAAATTGTTCTTAAACTCAAACAAAATGCGAGGGACAACAGGGATAAGAAATCCTATAAGAGCCAATGAAGCCCTTCTTTTGTCCCAAAAAAATAGTTTGAAGTTTCGCGTCAAAAGAACCGTAAGCAAAAATGAAGGAACGAGAAAGATTCCGGTTGGGAGCTCTGCCTCAAGGATAAACCCAAGACTCAAAAAAATGAAAAACAGGTTGCGGTTTTCTTTGGTTTTTAAGAAGCGATAGAAAGCCCAAAGAAAAAAGAGAATGAGCGGGACCACGGGAAAACTGCTTATCACAAAAAACGAGATCTGTATAAGGTACGGAGATATTGCAAGAAGCATCAAGAAAAAAAGCGAAGAGACAAAGTTGAGCTCTCTCTTAAGAAATACGAAAAACAGAATAGTTGCGGTCAAAAATGTTACGAAGGTAAAAAAAGGGAAGCCGGAGGGATGACCCTGAAATAAAAGATACGGAACCGCAAGATAGTAATACCACCAGGCGCCGTGGAAAACTCCCCCAATGCCGGTTGGGGCGCCGATAAACGTGAGATTTTTCTCTTTTATCAACTCCTGCGCCTTTAAGAAATCTCTTCCCTGATCGAAGGTGTAGGGGAATGTTTGAAAATAAATTGGCTTTAATCTAAAATAGCAGAAAACGAAAAGGGTAAACACAAGAAGGAGAAAGAAAAGCGGCTTTTTTAGGTTTTTCATAAAGAATTTACATGAAATTATATCACAGGTGGGTTCTTGCTCTTTTTTACTTCCTTATCTTTTTCCTTACCGCTTACTCGTACGTTTTGGTAGACCCGAATATAACCTTTGTGAGAAGCAAGCTTTGGGTTAAAGCGCGGGAAGTTTTGGTCAACTTCGGCTATTATCAAAGGCAAACTTCAAG
>JACOYT010000002.1 GCA_016181725.1 Candidatus Roizmanbacteria bacterium
CACCTGCTCGGGAGGTCTCCCTCGCAGTCAAGCCGGCTTCTGCGTTTGCACGTCCATTCCGATTTCTATGCGGAATAAGCCGACCGTTGCGCTCCTCCGTTACTTTTTTGGAGGAAACCGCCCCAGTTAAACTGACCGCCTAACACTGTCATCCGACATAACGTCGGACTAAGATTCAGGATTTTTAACGAGAGGTGTTTCATTGTCCCCCGCTCTTTCTAAGCTCTATATACATAGTCGTATTGTAAAACATAAAGCTCAAAAAGAGCGGGGTCCCTCCTACGCTAAACAATTAAAAATCCCTTGTCAATATCAAGTTTCAGTAAAGCTCCCGGGGTCTTCTTGTCCGGGTGTAGGTAGGCCGCATCTTCACAGCCATTTCAATTTCGTCGGGCAGTAGTTCAAGACAGTTACCAACTCGTTATACCTTTCATGCGGGCCGGAACTTACCCGGCAAGGGGTTACGCTACCTTAGAACTCTCAGGGTTAGAGCTGTCGTTCACCGGAGCTTACGCCAAAGCCTTGTCCGATGTGATATCGGACTCAACCTCGGTGCTTGACTTACCGGCACTGGACAGGTCTCAGCTCCTATACTTCCCCTTTTGGGGTTTGCAGAAGCCTGTGTTTTTGATAAACAGTCGGTTGGTAGACTTTTATTGAATCCCGACGTGACGTCGGGAAGGGCTTCTCGTTAAACTTACGCCCAGCTTTTTTGCCGAGTTCCTTAAACTACCATTACCCGTATGCCTTGGTCTACTCGACCAACCCACCAGTGTCGGTTTGCGGTACGGTTACCTCTCAAACTCCTTCGGTTTACTTTTCCCGGGAACATAAAAAGGCGAGCTTGTCCGACGTTACATCGGACTCGTCATCACAGCTTCCCTAAAACTTGCGTTAAAGAGTAACTGCTTAAACCCCGCGTAAGCAGGGCCTCGATTTTCATATTCCGTCATAAACCAAAGTAATAGCGTTTAAGATGTAGCAACTGAATATTAACAGTTCATACATCGGGCGTACCAGACGGCACGTCCTTAGATCCGGCTAACCCGAAGCCGATTGGCGTTGCTTCGGAAACCTTGGGTATTCGGCATCCCGAGTTTTCATCGGGAGATACACTACTCATGTCAGCATTCTCACTTCTTACCATTCCATCCTACCTTACGGCAGGACTTCGCTACGATAAGAACGCTCCCCTACCGTCCGATGTGACATCGGACCTCCACCTTCGGTAGATTATTTAAGCTCCGATCATTTTTGACGCCTGTCTTCCTTCCGATGTAACATCGGAATATTCAGGTGAGCTGTTACGCACTCTTTGAAGGATGGCTGCTTCTAAGCCAACCTTCCTGCTGTATTGGAAAACAAACGGCCTTTACCACTTAATAATCATTGAGGAACCTTAGATGGGAATTTGGGATGTTTCCCTTTTGCCCGTATCGGCTTATCCCGATAGGACTGACTCCCTCATAGACACTTCGCGTATTCGGAGTTTAGTTAGTCCAAGTCGCCAAAGGCTCCCTGGGCCATCTAGTAGCTCTACCCCACGAAGCAATATGAGAGGCTATACCTAAATATATTTCGGGGAGAACCAGCTATCTCCAGGTTCGATTGGCATATTGCCCCTAACCACAGGTCGTCCCATGCCTTTTCACCGACAACGGGTGCGGACCTCCACTACGCTTTCGCGGAGCTTCATCCTGCCCATGGTTAGCTCACCTGGTTTCGGGTCCTTCGCCAAATACAAATTCGCCCTATTAGGACTTGGTTTCCCTGCACTTTCCCAAGAGAAACTTGGTTAAGTAAGCAGTTGACGAAGACTCGCTGACTCATTCTTCAATAGGCACGCCATTACTCATGCACAGCACAGGAAGCTCCAATTTTCAAAACTCAAGAAACCAATGAATACTAAAATTCTAATTCTCAAACGATTTGAAAAATTGGTTTTTGGTTCTTCAATGGTTCTTGGGATTTGGTCCTTGGAATTTCTTGTGCTATGCATAAGCTCTGGCTGCTTGTTAGTCATTGGGTTTAGGATCTATTTCACTCCCCTCACCGGGGGACTTTTCACCTTTCCCTCACGGTACTTGTTCACTATCGGTTAGTTTGAGTATTTAGCCTTGGATCGTGACCGACCCAGTTTCCCACAAGGTTTGCCGTGCCTCGCAGTACTTGGGAGATCCACCAGGGTAATCTAAGATTTCAAATACAAGGCTATTACTTTCTCTGGCTATCTTTTCCAAGATATTTTTCTATCCAAGATTACTCCCTACTGTGGTCCCGCAACCCCCTGCCATAAAGACAAGGTTTAGGCTTCTCCGGTTTCGCTCGCCGCTACTTACGGAATCGCATATGCTTTCTTTTCCTTAAGATACTGAGATGTTTCAGTTCTCTTAGTTCCCCTCCTGCACCAAATAGTACAGGATCACCCTGTTTGCACAAGGTGGGATTGCTCCATTCGGAAACCAGCAAATGATAAAGTCTGCGTGAGGACTCTTCGCTGTTTTCGCGCTCTGGCACGCGTCCTTCATCGGCTCAAACTACCAAGGCATCCACCAATGACATTATCTCTTCCATCTCTTCAATTAGTCAAAATTTCTTTATAAATCCGGATTGTTAAGGTGCGGTGGAGTTGGAGGGATTTGAACCCTCAACCTTTCGGATGCAAACCGAATGCTCTAGCCAATTGAGCTACAACCCCAGGGTAACCATTTAGAATTCAAGATTTAATTATTGTTTATGAAGGCTGTTCGGAGAGCACTTTTTGCTTCCAATAGTGCCTTATGAGAGATGTATCACCATTTATTCTGTTATTTTAGCCGAAGAAGAGATGAAAGTCAATACAAGAATTATTCGATGATCGTGCCTATAAACTTCTCGCCGTTTATTGCCTTTTCGGCATTAGGTAGATCCTTTCCATTGAGAAAGTAAGCTTTGATCTTCAATTCCAATGCAAGCTTGGCAGCAATTGGATCAAAAGGCGTATGTTTTCCAGGAACCCATTCGGCTCCAACAAGTTTAATATATTCAGCCCAGGACATATGATGAAAGGGTTTTGCATCAGGGTTATCACGGGGATCTTTATCATAGACAAAATCGGTGTTTCCCATCTTGAGGACCGCGTTAACATGATAATCTTGTGCAAGTACTACCGCATCATAGTCAGTTGACCATCCCGGTTTCCAGCCTGCTGCAATTACAATCGGCTTATCAGTTTTTTGGATCGTATCATAATCAAAAATTATATTTGGGTGCGCCAAGTCGCGAAAAATCGTTCGAAAAAGGTGGGCATTGAGTCGGGTCACGTGAATCCCCAGCCAGTCAAGATCGTCTTTGGTAAGCTTATGGTCAGTAACTTCTGCTCCCGTGTCACGATAATGACGCATGAGGGATCCGCCGCCAGTAAAAATAAAAAAGCGCCGATTTTTTTCGGCGACTTGTTTGCGGATAAATTTATAGAATTCTTTGATATAGTCGACATCAAGGCCTCCATTGGGGTAGATGAGCGAACCGCCAAGTTTAAGAACCACGGTATCTGAATAGTTATTCGCCATGGTATTCATAAATGCTATCGCGTTTTTATTTTTCTGTCAAGCGTGCGTGTATGAGATATTCATCCCATGACTTGATCGGCATAGTCTTAAGTTTTTTCGAGGAAACCGATTTAATGAAAAGCTCCGCTTTCTTAAGATTGGTAAAAAGCGTTATATTGTAATCGATTGCCGCGCGGCGAATAAGGTAGTGGTCATCGATCTCTTTCTTTGCTTCAAGGTCAACAATGTTTATCGCAAGGTCGACTCTCCTACGCTGAAAACATTCCAGGATATTTGGTGATTTTCGCTCATGTATTTTATAAAGTGTTTTTGCTGGAATCCGATTCTCACGCAAGAAGGCTGCAGTTTTTTCTGTTGCAAAAAGGGGGAGCTTAAGACGGGTAAGAAGTTTTGCAGAATGCAGAAATTCAATCCGATTCTCCTCACCCTGGATGCTTAAGAAGATACCCTCGGTTGGAATTCGCTCGCCTACGGCAAGTTCTCCTTTGAGAAAGGCCTCCTCAATATCTTCGCCGAAGCATGCGACTTCACCGGTCGATGCCATCTCCACCTGCAAGATTGGATCTGCGCCAGTGAGCCGCGAAAAGGAAAATTGCGGTACCTTCACCGCAATGCTATTTTGGGAATTCAGAAGGACGCGCTGTTTATTTCTTCGAAAAAATGAGTCAACCGCAAGTTTCATAAAATCGATACCGGTTACTTTCGAGATAAAAGGGAAGGTTCTTGAGGCACGCAGATTGATCTCTATTACAAAGACATTATTGTTTTTTAAGAGAAATTGAATATTGAACGGGCCAGTAATCTTTAACGCGAGTGCAAGCTTTCTTCCAATGGCATGGATTTGCTGTTTGGCATCGGGAAATATCTTTTGTGGAGGAAAAACAATTGTTGCATCTCCGGAATGAACCCCGGCATTTTCAACATGCTCGGATATGACGCTTGTTATAATTCGACCATCTTCAGAAACCGCATCAAGTTCGATCTCTTTTGCATCTTCAATGAAGCGGGAAACCGTAATAGGATATTCCTTTGAGACAAGGGTAGCATCACGTATGTAACGGGTTAACTCCTCCCTGTTATGACAGATGCGCATGAGGGTGCCAGAAAGTACAAAAGACGGGCGAATAAGAACGGGAAAACCAACCTTTTGGCAAAATATAAGCGCTGACTGTAAGCTGGTAAACTTATTCCACGGTGGTTGCACAATATCAAGCTGATCAAGCAGCTTGCTAAACTTGCTTCGGTCTTCTGCCCGGTCTATGCTTTTTGGATTTGTGCCTAAAATTTTACATCCGTATGCATAGAGTGCACGAGCCCTATTATTTGGAGTTTGTCCGCCTACTGAAACGATTATTCCATAAGGATTCTCAAAATCATAAATGTCGGCAATGCGCTCAAACGTGAGTTCTTCAAAATAGAGCCGGTCAGAGATGTCGTAGTCGGTTGAAACAGTTTCTGGATTGCAATTTACGATTATAGAGTGCTTCTTATGATGTTTAAGCTGGAAGGCGGTATTTACACTTGTCCAGTCAAACTCGACTGATGAACCGATACGATAGGGTCCGTTTCCAAGGACGATGACGCCATGTTTGGCAAAAGGTTTAACATCGTGATGGCTCCCATTGTACGTAAAATAGAGATAATTTGTTTTTGCGGGAAACTCTCCGGAAAGCGTATCAATCTGGAAAACCGCAGGTATAATCTTGTGTTTTTTTCGAAGCGTGCGTATTCGCAATCCGGTCGTTCCAACGAGCTCGCCGATACGCTTGTCAGAAAAACCAAGTTGCTTGAGCTGTCGGAGCATATCAGGGCGAAGTTTCTTGATGTTCTTTGGAACCTTCCGTTCGAGATCTATAATGTTTTTAATTCGGTAGAGAAACCACGGGTCGATACCGGTGAGGTAGTACAATTTTTTTACGGCAGTATTCTTTTTAAGAGCCTCAGATATAGCAAAAATGCGTTTTGGTGTTGGCACCTCAAGAAGTTGTGAAAGAGATCTCCCATTTTTTAGCAATCGCTTGACCGTTGCGCCCTCAAGATCAAGATCGATCATACGAATTGCTTTTTGATAGGCCTCTTCAAAGGTACGCCCAATTCCCATAACCTCACCCACCGATTTCATACCGCTATCAATTTTTTCTTCGGCTCCTTTAAACTTTTCAATATCCCAGCGAGGAATCTTGACGACGATATAATCAAGCGCAGGCTCAAAAAACGATTGAGTCTTTTGGGTAACCTGATTTTTAATTTCCATCAGATTTCTGCCGAGGGCAAGCTTTGCCGCAATGTAAGCCAATGGATATCCGGTAGCTTTTGATGCAAGAGCTGATGATCGAGATAACCTGGCATTAACTTCAATAACATAATATTCAAGAGTTTGATTTTCTGGTTTTGGTTTCAGGGCAAACTGAACATTGCACTCGCCGACAATTCCAAGACTCCGTACGATTTTGATGCTAACGTCTCGCAAGGAATGATATTCGAAATTTGTCAATGTTTGGCTTGGTGCAACAACAATAGAATCGCCGGTATGGATCCCCATGGGGTCCATGTTCTCCATATTGCAGACGGTTACGCAGTTATCAAAATTATCGCGCACGACCTCATACTCGATTTCTTTAAAGTGATGGAGATATTGTTCGATAAGGACTTGGGGAGAAAAAGCGAGGGCACTTCGGACGATTTGCTTAAGCTGCTCTACGGTATGGGCTATGCCGGATCTCTGTCCACCCAGCGTATACGCAGCCCGTATCATGACGGGAAAGCCTATGCGCTTTGAGGCTTGTACCGCTTGGTTTACGGATGTTACCGCTTTGCTTTTGGGAGTAGGAATCCCGTGTCCTATGAGGTGTTTTGCAAATTTATCTCGATCCTCAGTCAGAATAATAGACTCAATCGGACTCCCCAAGACTGGCACGCGATGTTTTTGGAAAACACCCCTCTGGTAGAGCAAAACGCCGCAGTTTAATGCGGTTTGCCCCCCGAATGAGAGGAGAATTCCATCAGGTTTTTCTTTTTTTATAATTTTTTCGACAAAGTAGTCGGTAATTGGCAGAAAGTAGACGGTATCGGCAAAATTTTTTGAGGTTTGAATGGTGGCAATATTTGGATTCACAAGAACGGTGCGTATCCCCTCTTCCTTTAGCGCCTTAATTGCCTGCGAGCCAGAATAGTCAAACTCCCCGGCCTGCCCAATTTTTAGTGGCCCGGAGCCTAAGATGAGAACCTTTTGAAATCGCTGCATAAGCTAAATTTTTTCTAAAAAGTAATCAAAGATCCATTCGGTGTCAGTTGGGCCCGGCGACGCCTCGGGATGAAACTGAATTGCCATAATGGGATATCGGCTATGGATGATTCCCTCATTTGTTCCGTCGTTCACATTGGTAAACCAGGAAGTGAATCCAGAGGGAATTTCACGAACGGCATACCCATGATTTTGCGTTGTGAGGTAGCACCGGGGGCTGTTTGAGAGTTTGCAGGGCTGATTCTGGCTGCGATGTCCAAATTTTAACTTATAGGTGTCGCCTCCGGCAGCAAGCGCAAGGATTTGGCTTCCGAGACAGATACCAAGGGTGGGGATCTTAAATTCAAACGCCTTCTTAACAATTTCAATCGTCTTCTTCACCGTTTTTGGATTTCCCGGACCGTTTGAGATCACGATACCGTCAAAGGCAAGGCGGTTTTTAAGAATGTCATAATCCCAGGGGACGACATAGAGGGTAACATTTTTTCGGATGAGTATACGTATGATGTTTTGTTTTGTACCGCAATCAATGAGGATGAGTTTTTTTCTTCCATTTCCATAGCGTGTCACCTGTTTTCTTGAGGCTTTTGCAACTAAATTTTCCGCTTGAGGGTCATAGAATGGTATGTCATGGCGAAAGACAATCTTTCCAAGGAGAACGCCATGATTCCGAATTTTTTTCGCCAAGAAACGAGTATCTTTAACGACAAGAGCAGGAACCTTTTCTTTCATAAGCCATGTCGAAAGCGTCATGGTGCTTTGATGATGAAACGGGGTGTCGATGTAAGAGGAGACAATAAGACCAGATACCTTAATGCCGGACGATTCCCAGAGTTCTCTTTTTGGGATTCCGTAGTTTCCGATCAAAGGATAGGTAAGAATGAGAATCTGACCAAGGTATGATGGATCGGTGAGACTTTCCGGATATCCAACCATGCCGGTTGAAAATACAACCTCTCCAGAAACCGCAGTCTGGTATCCAAAGCTTTCGCCCTTAAGATCCGTCCCGTCCTGCAAGATAAGTCGTCCTGTCATATTTTTCCTAAGATTAAACTCACAAGAGCCATTCGTATATACACTCCATTTTCCAACTGTTTTGTCAGATACAGCGAACGTGGATCAGAATCAACGCGGATGTCGATATTCCCGACACGTGGCAACGGATCGAGAATTATCATATCTCGATTGCCTTTTTTCGCCAAAAGCTCTGGCGTTATTACGGGAAAATCCTTCAGAGCCTTTTCATATACGGATCGACTTTTGAAGCGTTCTTTTTGAATTCTGTTGGTGTACCAAAAATTGCAGTCTTCGGGAATTTCGTTTTCACGAGTGATTCTTACTAACTTTATCTTTCCGTGCAGTTTTCTCTCAAAGTCGTACGAAATTTCAAGGCCTGGTGGAGAAAAAAGATATATAACGTCCTTGGGAAATAGTGAGAGAGCTTTGATGAAAGAATGAATGGAGCGACTGTAGAGGGCATCCCCCAAAACAAGACCTTTAAGATGAGATAATTTTCCAAATTTTTGATAGAGGGTGAAAGTATCGTACAGAGCCTGCGTTGGGTGTTCGCCTGCACCTTCACCACCGCTTATAACAGGTACGGGAGACACAGCAGCAGCCTTTTGAACGAAACCTTTTTCAGGATGCCGAATGATAATAATATCCGAATAAGTTCCAAGGACTTGCATGGTGTCTTTCAGACTTTCGCCTTTTACAAACGATGTGGTTTTTTCCGGATCGAGAAGATCAATGGTTTGACCTCCAAGTCTTTTTATTGCGGAAGAAAATGAACCAAACGTACGCGTTGAGGGTTCAAAAAAAAGGAGCGTTATGACGCTCCTTTTTAGGATCTCCAAAGGACTTTTCCTTTTGAGGAGTTTAATGATCCGATCGGTAGTTTCGAAAAGTTTTCGTAGAGAGACGGGAGTGAATTGATCAAGCGAAAGGATATGGCGACTCTTAAAGTTTGTGGTAATTTTTGGAGTAACTTCAAGGCGAATCGCCATTTAAACTTGAGTATATCAAACAAAAGAAAGATGTCAAGAACTTGCAAAAAGGGCTCCACGTTTTTATAGTTTAGATATGGGGGATAAAAGAGATATCGTATGGTTTGAAGAGGTTGATAAGAATGACGTAGGCTTGGTTGGTGGGAAAGGCGCAAATCTCGGGGAGCTTAGTCGTTCGGATTTCCCGATCCCCTACGGATTCATTATAACCTCGCATGCTTACTTTGCCTTTATTGAAAAGGCTGGACTTGCGAAAAAGATTGGAGATTTTTTGGCGATGGTAAATTTTGACAATCCGAAAGAACTTCAAGAGGCTTCTCACAATATACGTGACCTGTTCTATCGTAGCGAGCTTTCACAAGAGTTAACCCGAAAGATTATTTTATTCTATCATGATCTTTTGGCAAAGGAGAAAAAATATCTTAATAGGCGTGCGACCCTCCTTTCCATTGGTGTGCAGCAACTGACGACAGTCTTTAAAGAACCGTACGTTGCGGTTCGCTCCTCCGCAACAGCCGAAGACCTTCCAAATGCTTCTTTTGCCGGACAGCAGGAAACTTTCCTGAATATTAGGGGTGAAGCGCAACTTCTTCAAAAGATTCGCGAGTGCTGGGCGTCGCTTTTTACCGAACGGGCGATCTTCTATCGACATCAACAGGGGTTCGACTCTTTTAAGGTTGGAATTGCAGCAATCGTTCAGCGGATGGTTCAATCGGAAGAGGCAGGTGTCGCCTTCAGCGTTGATCCAACGACGAACGATGCCTCAAAGATTGTAATAGAGGCAATTTATGGGTTGGGCGAATATATCGTACAGGGAAGAATCACGCCCGACCACTACTTAGTTGATAAGCATACGTTTACCATCTTGGGAAAACAGGTTGTTCCTCAGAAAATAAAATATGTCAAATCGAAGGGAGAAAATAAAAGCGTATCCGTCTCAAGCCAAGAGAGATCTCGCCAAAAATTAACTGACGAGGAGATACTGAAAGTCGCGTTTTTGACAAAGGATATTGAATCACATTACTACTATCCCCAAGACATCGAGTGGGCAATAGAGGGAGACAGGGTTTTTGTCGTACAGTCAAGACCGATCACAACAATCCAAAAGCTAGAACAGAGAACGTCGAATAAAGAGCAAAAAGAAGAGGAATTCCTAACCCATAAATCTAAATTCTTAATTCTTACCGGCTCTCCGGCGTCACCGGGGATTGGAACCGGGCCGGTCCAAATCATTCATTCTGCACGTGAGATAGAACAAATTAAAAAAGGCGATATCCTCGTTGCGCCTCAAACAAATCCGGATTATGTACCGGCAATGAAAAAAGCTTCGGGTATTGTTACTGAGAAAGGTGGGCGTACGTCGCATGCCGCAATTGTTTCACGTGAACTGGGGATACCAGCTGTCGTTGGAGCAGAAAACGCTATAAAACTCTTGAGAAACAGTGTGATTATTACGGTTGATGGTGCAACCGGTGAGATTTTTCGTGGAGGAAGAAGTGAGGAAGCAAAGACGCAAGAATCAAGAGTAAAAGGCGAGGAAAAGCATAAAAGATTGAAGACTCTGACGAAAGTATATGTGAATTTGGCTGAGCCGGAGCGTGCCGCAGAGACCGCAAAGCAAGATGTTGATGGCGTAGGTCTTCTTCGTGCAGAATTCATGATGGCAGAGATCGGTATCCACCCAAAAGAATTCATACGGAGAAAAAAATCTGAGGTATTTGTCCGAAAGCTGGCCCACGAACTTCTACGATTTGTAAAACCTTTCCATCCCCGCCCGGTTATCTATCGCGCATCCGATCTTAAGACCAATGAGTATAAAAATCTTGTTGGGGGGAAAACATATGAAGCATCTGAAGAAAATCCCATGCTTGGGTTTCGCGGCGCATTTCGGTATGTGACTGATCCTCAAGTTTTTAAGCTGGAACTTGAGGCACTCAAGCTTATCTGGAATATGGATTATTCAAATTTACATCTTATGATTCCGTTTGTTCGTCGGCCATGGGAGCTTGTAAAAATTAAAGGGATACTTGATCAATACGAGTTTACCAAGAAGGAGGATTTCAAGCTCTATATGATGGTGGAGGTTCCGGCAGCTGCGCTTGAGCTTGAAGAATTCTTGAAGGTTGGCGTTGATGGGGTTTCGGTGGGGACCAACGATCTTACGATGTTGCTTCTTGGCGTTGATCGTGATAATGAACATGTCGCACATCTCTATGATGAGAGAAGTTCTGTCGTTCTTTCGGTACTTGAGCATATTGCGAAGATATGTAATAAGTACGGCGTAACAAGCTCAGTCTGCGGACAGGCAGTCTCGGATTATCCCGATTTTGTTGAAAAACTGATAGGATTTGGCATATCAAGCGTATCGGTAAATCCCGATGCCATTGAACGAACCAGAGAACAGATATACCAGATTGAGCATGAACGCTTTCGCAGGCGGAAAATAAAAAACGAAAAACTGACAGCGTAAAAGTCTATGGGAAAAATCAAACGCATCCATGCGTATGAGATAATTGACTCGCGCGGATTCCCAACGATCGAGGGACAGCTTGTCCTTGATACCGGGATTTCGGTAACAACATCGGTTCCGGCAGGAACATCGCTTGGGAAGTATGAGGCGGTTGAACTTCGAGATAAAGATGAAACAAGAATGAAGGGGATGGGCGTTTTACAGGCAGCGCACATCGTCAACGAACTGATTGCACCGAAGCTCATTGGCGTCTCACCGCTTAAACAGCATGAGGTTGATTACTGGCTCATCAAGGCAGACTCAACCAAGAATAAAAGCAAGATAGGCGCAAATACGATCCTGCTTATTTCCCAACTTTTGGTAAAAGCTGCCGCAAAAGATCAGGGCGTGCCACTCTTTCGGTACATAAATATGCTCTATCAGTCGTTTTTTAAAACCGCAATAAAACTTACAAGAATTCCTACACCAATTTTCAACATATTAAATGGCGGAAAACATGCAAACAACAACTTAGAGTTTCAAGAATTCCAAGTTGTTCCATCGTCAGCGTTTAATTTTGATAGTGCGTATCAGATTGGTCTTTCTGTTTTTCATGAGTTGAAAGACGTCCTTGAGTACCGAAATGCCAACATTTCTGTGGGAGAGGAAGGCGGTTTTACGCCAAACTTCTCAAGCAATCTCGATGCTCTTGAGGCGATCTTGGAGACACTGGTTCGTCGGAATCTTAAGGTCGGAGTTGATACTTTTCTCGGTCTGGACATTGCGGCGTCACATTTCTTCAAAGACGATCGCTATTATCTTAAGGATAAGCAGCATCCTCTCACCAAGGACGAATACTTAAAATATATTATCGATTTGACCAAAAATTATACGATCTTGGTTCTTGAAGATCCGCTGGATCAGGATGATTTCGAAAGTTGGCAAAAATTAAATGCAGCGGTCGCAAAAAATATATACCTTGTGGGAGACGATCTCATTGCGACCAATAAAGAACGACTTCAAAAAGCTATTAAGCAAAATGCCTGCACCACGGTTCTTGTGAAGCCAAACCAAATTGGAACCATTACGGAGACTTTTGAAGTGATTGATATCGCAAGAAAAAATAATATGAACTCGGTTGTTTCCCATCGTTCAGGTGAGACGAACGATACGTTTATTGCCGACTTTGCAGTAGGAGTGCAATCTGATTTTGTCAAATTTGGCGCACCTTCACGCGGCGAACGAGTTGTAAAGTATAATAGACTGTGGCAAATCGAACGCGAAGAGTTAAAATAAGGCGATGATCGGAAAACTAGCGGGTATCCTTGTTGGAGTTGATGGCAATATCGGGCTTATCGAGACAGAGTCCGGGGTTGCATACGAAGTTACTCTCACGCCCGCACTTGCAACAAAAAAGCTACCGAGCAATGTTCAAATCTACACCTATCTTCAGGTGAGAGAAAATGCACACGTATTGTTTGGTTTTGACACGCCGAAACAAAAAGAACTTTTCAAAACCCTGATCGGCGTTTCCGGTGTGGGACCAAAGACCGCATTCTCAATAATTTCTTTTTCAAAAGTCGATGAACTTACGAAGGCTGTACAGGAAAACGATGTTGATTACTTTCGTCAAGTACCTGGACTGGGAAAGAAAACTGCCATGAAATTAATTCTTGAACTTTCGCAAAAGCTGAATACCGAATTTGAACTCAAAAAAATGTATCTTTCGGAAGAAGATAAAATGGTGATCGACACGCTTGTCGCATTGGGTTTCAAAACACAGGATGCAAAAAACATTTTACCTAAATTACCAAAAAATCTTTCGGTTGAGGAACGGGTACGAGAAGGTATCAAGCTCGCTTCAGGAATAAGAAAATGATCTTCTCTTGTATAATGAGGTGCGTAGTAGGGTTGTTATGAAAGGTATTCACGACCAGTTTGGCGTATATTTGCTCCGTCCCAGAACATTGGATGAGTATATTGGACAAGAGAAAACGGTTAAAACGCTCAAGGTTTTTATTAAAGCAGTTAAAAACAAAGGAACGCCTTCCGAGCATATCCTCTTGTATGGGCCAGCCGGTATAGGAAAGACCACTCTTGCGCATGTTATCGCAAAAGAACTTCGTGGTGACATAAAGGTTACATCAGGGGCTGCGATACAAAAAACTGGTGACTTAGCAGCGATTCTTACAAATCTAAACGACAATGATGTACTTTTTATTGATGAAATTCATCGTATGCCAAGGGCCGTTGAGGAGATGCTCTACCCCGTTTTAGAGGAGTACATCCTTGACATTGTAGTTGGAAAAGGTCCATCAGCCCATACGCTTCGCCTTCCAGTTCCTCATATTACGATAGTCGGGGCAACGACAAAACTTGCGCTTCTTACGGGTCCCCTGCGCGATCGTTTCGGCCTGCTTTTGCGCCTAAATTACTATAGGGAACCTGAAATGATTCAGATTGTTCTTCGCTCAAGCAAGCTTTTAAAACTGCCGATTGATAAAAATGCAGCGAAAGAGATAGCGAAACGTTCCCGTTGGACACCGCGGATCGCAAATCGCATATTGAAAAGAGCCCACGATATGTTTATTGTTGACAAGCATGTCAGAATCGATGATGAGCTTCTTTCTAAATTGTTTTCGCTTTTAGAGCTTGATAAATATGGTCTGACCGACATCGATCATTTATACTTACGAATTATAGGAAAGAAATATCAGAATCATCCGGTGGGAATAGAGACGATTGCATCGGCTCTTTCCGAAGATAAAAAAACAATAGAAGAATTTATCGAGCCGTATCTTTTCCAGATCGGTTTTGTCAAAAAGACCCCCCGTGGACGAGTACTGACACCGCTTGCGACTGGGCATCTTGGGCTGCGCAATGAGGCAGGGCAAAAGGAGCTTCTCTGATATAATAGTAGCACCTCATATTTGGGCGAGTGGTGGAATTGGCAGACACGCAGTCTTGAGGGGGCTGTGCCGCAAGGCGTGGGAGTTCAAGTCTCCCCTCGCCCACAGCAAGCACTTTTTAATTCATCATTCTGCGTTCTTTGTTCTCTGTTCGACATTCTGATTTCTGCGGTTTTGCCAGTCGTCGATATGGGTGTGTATGAAGCACGGCAAAAGGATAATTCCTAAAAAAATCCAGTATATCCGGAACCATCCTTCTTGAAGATGTGTCCCCAGTACTAATGCATGGATAAAAATAAATATCATCGCAACGGTTTGCGCAATGAGTCCACATAATAGACCACGCCCAGATCCCAAGAAGCGGAAAGACCTCATAGAGGGTGGCGGGGAGGTATTTTGGGCCGGCACGTTGCTTCCACACCGCATACCCAACGGAAACAACGATTGTAAACAGCATCCAAGGAAAGAATCGGAAGAGTTGTTGCCTGAAATTTTTCATGCATCGTTAACCTAAATTTTTTTTGTGGCCTTAAGAAAATCTATAACGCCATGGTGTAGTTTTAATCGTACGGCATCCCGGTAGGTAAACCAGCGATATTCAGTCGCCTCATCATTTAATACGATTACTCGATTTTTGTTTACTAGTTTGCAAAGAAACCCAATAGCAACTCCCTGCCATCCAAACATCTCAAAACTTTTTTCATGGATAAAGGGAACGAATGATACGACCGTTACATCTGCTCCAATTTCTTCCTTGACTTCACGATGCAGACATTGAAGGATCGTTTCCCCAAACTCTAATCCACCACCAGGAAACTGCCACCTGCCATGCGTATATTTATTGTCGGGATCATTTCTTTTTGTAAGGAGGTAGGTATTATTCTCTTTAATAATTGCAAGGACAACAACCTGAATTACATTTTGCATTGCAGTGCTGTATTCTAAAAATAGTTCGAACGCATTTGGCCGCCTGCGGCGGCGAGGAAAGCCCCCCGCGAAACTCTGAAAATGCGGCGGAGCCGCACCGCTGACAATTTTCCTTCGACTATGCTCAGGATGGTGAGCTTGTCGAACCACAAGTTTTTCTTTGGCGGCAAGTTCATAAAATCATTTTCGATACATGGCCTCAATATACCCACTAATATTTTTATCAACCTCTTCCGGATATTTGTACCCGAGTAATTGGCACGTTTCGGTTGATAATTTTCGGAAAAAATCTATCGAGGCAAACAAGCTTTTCCAAGAATCTTCAAGGTTAAACCCTGAATATGTTTTGCCTAGTTGCTCAAACATTTCATTACCCGCCCATAATTGTAATTTTTTGCCGTCCGTGTGCAAGGGCGTTTCTTTTGCCCAATTATTTTTCGCCTGGACATTCCAAATTATCATTCGTAAAAATAAGTCTTTAACGATGCCATTATTAATTTTCTTGGCAAAAAATAAATCACCCCTTTTCAGATATTTGGCAACGCCAAGAAATTCAAACCAAAAATCATGCACCGTAGTCAAAAATTCGTCCTTATCTGGCTTAGGAATTTGGAAAAACTTTATTGATGGTTTTGGTAAATCCTTAGTGAGGCCATCTTTGTCTAAAAGCACCTGGTATCCTCTGTTTAAATCGTCAGTTTCAGAAAATCCGTTTTTTATAAAATTTTTCAAAATTTCTGTTTTCCAAAAAGAGAAATCAACTTTTGTGCCACCTTGAAAAATTGTCAGGCGAGTAGGGATAACACTCTCATCATGCATAAACTGCTCTTTTTGGTAAACCCAAACATTATCTATGGTTTTCAACCATTCATCAGATATTAAATATGGTTCAGCATTATCAGTTAAAACCATGACGTCATAATCAGAAAATTCGTCAGTTTTACTGGCTCCGGCGCGAGAGCTGGTTAAAATTAAAGAGCGTATTGACTCTTGCGACTCTGCCCAACTTACAACTTTTTTTAAAATTTCGTCCATGAATTATAAAAATTTTCTTTCCCCCAAACGAAACCGCCAATTCGTTTTTGCCCCGAAAATTCAATACAAACTGGCCGCCGAGCGAAGCGAGGCGGCTTCCTCTGGCTTGCAATTTCCGAAATGGTACCCCCGAGAGGAATCGAACCTCCATCTTGGCCTTAGAAGAGCCCTGCTTTCTCCATTAAGCTACGGGGGCAATCTGAGCCGATTGTCGGATTCGAACCGACGACCTACTGTTTACAAAACAGTTGCTCTGCCGCTGAGCTAAATCGGCGTAAATGCACGGGATCCCGTACATCTAAGCTAAATTTTATCAAATTTAGCAAGATAGTACTGGGACAAAACCGTTGCTCTGCCATTGAGCTAGAAAGGCGATAGTTTTTGGTGCTGGGAATGGGACTCGAACCCATACGGTCTTATCGACCACAGGATTTTAAGTCCTGCGCGTATACCAATTCCGCCACCCCAGCTTCCATTTATTATATCAAAGTAGAGGAGGCTTTGTTACTTTCTCTTTATGGTATATGCGTGGGGATAGTAGAGAAAGACCGCGGGAAGATCGTCTACCAGAACTTTCTGAAATTGTGCGTAGTGTTTTTTACGGCTTTCAACGGATAACGTGCTTCGCCCATCCTCAAGGAGCTTATCGATTCGTACATTTTTATAATGCGTGATGTTGCCTTGCTGCTGTGTCGAATGCCAGAAAAAATATTGATCCGGATCGTTTGGAATTTTCCAATAGGCAAGAAGCAGATCGAATTGCTCAGGTTGCGAAAAATTGCTCAGCGTCAAGTCCGTATTGAGTCTGATCTCTTTGAGATTTTTATCGATTTCCCCTGCGGTTGTAAGATAGTCGTAAAAAGTGACAAACTCCAGTTTCGCAGATGCGGTTGACTCTTTTTCTTTTAAGTATTTTGCAATATTCTTTTTCGAAAGATCCAGGTCGAAAAAAGGCTTTTTAAGATCTGGATTATACGCCCAAGAAGGTGGCGGTATTGGACTATTCGCTGGTTCACCAAGCGGTTGAAGCTTTTCGCGAGGAAGACTTAATGCAATGGCCTGTCGTACTTCTTTTTCAGTTAAAAACGGATTTCTTGTGTTAAAAAACAATGTTAAGACCGTGCTATAATCGACAGATTTGGAAATTGTTGTATTTTTCCATCCGAGGAATCCATCGGCAAGATTTTTCTTAAAGATCGTCATCTCATTGATTTCACCCACTTTATAAGCGTCAATCAGCTTACTTTCGTTATCATAGAATTTATAGACAATTGGCGTAAGATCTTTTTTGTTTGGACTTAAGTACAATTCCCGCACAACGCCGCCTCGTTCTTTAATTCGGTCGACCTTATAGGGTCCGACTGCACCATGAAGAGGATACCGAAGTGCGGGTTTAGTGAGATACGTCGGAAAGATAGGAAGGGGCTTTTTCAATATGAAATAGATTGTTTTTTTATCAATCGCCTTCGCTTCGACGTCCTTGAAATTGTATACCAAGTCGTAGGCAGAGACGTCTTTTCCATCATCCCAGACGAGATCGTTTTTCAAATGGAATCGGAACTCCTTTCCTCCTTTAAGCATCTCCCAAGAGGAGGAAAGAGCGGGTATCGGTTCACCGCGTTCGTTTACGGAAACGAGTCCATGTGAAATCTTTTCAAGAATCGTATCCGGGAGCGTATTTATCGTGTAGTTGCCGACAAATCCAATGACCTGTTTCCGTGTAAAAAAAAGGGCGTCGAGATAGGGAGAAAAAGACACGAGACTGATAATAATAAAAAAACTTACAAAAAAGCTCAAGAGAATCATCTTGAGATGTTTTTTTGTAAATTCGGAAAAGAGCCAATAATAGTACCGGAGTTGATTCTTTTGAATCATGGGCGTAAAAACAAGTTGAGGACCGACAATATAAAGAATGCGATGATGAGTATGACCGTAAACCGTAAGGTAAGTTTTTCAACTCCGCGCCTGGTTTGATAGAGCTCTCCGTGTCCACCCCACGCGCTCCCCAACCCAGCTCCTTTTCCTTGAATAAGAACTAAAAGGAGCACAAGAATCGCAATAATGATATTTATGACCAAAAGAACGGTTCTCATACCGTATGTCAATACCTTACGTTAATCGCTCCAGTATGTTAATTATAGCCGATGTAGATAGTGCAGAGAGAAGGAGATTGCCTGCATAGGATATCGCAACTTTTTGGAGGGAGACGCCAATAATCGTAATACCCGGAAAAACCCAATTGTTAAACTGAACAAGAGACAGGTAGGTATCTAAAATATAAAATAATCCAACGTAACAAAGGATCGAAAGAAGTCCAAACGTCAAGATATTTATGGGAAACAAAACGACTTTTGATAAAGGGACAACAAGATAGCTTGTTAAAGCAATAAGAACGACGCTTACCACAAGATGAACCCAGTAAACCGGAAGGATGATACCCTTATTCCAAAGTGCGGTCAGATAGAATGCGACAGAAGAAAACAGGAGCATCCGGGAGATTTTTCTCATCATTTCTTATTATACCGAAAACATACGTCTTTTTCGAAGCTGAAGGTGATATTTTCGGGCAAACCGATGCGATTCATCCCGTAAAAGGCGAATGAGATTAAATCCTAAATTAGTTAATCTGGGCCGGATTGTGGGAAAATTTTCGATACCAATAACGAGACGGTCAGGACGCTTTGCGATTCCAACGACCGGGATGTCTTGGTGGAGTTTTCGAAGTACCTGAAGGAGCGTTTTCACCTGCGGCTTTCCCCCATCAATAACGATAAGATCAGGAGCTTTCCAGGGATTCTGAAATCGTCTTTTCACGACCTCACGGATCATCTCAAAATCGGACTTGGGTTTCTCACTTTTTATCCGAAATTTTCGATACTCGCCTTTATCAATCGTGCCATTGATGAGGACAGCCATTGCGGCTGTTGCCTCTTTACGGGCATGCACGCTCACGTCATAGCATTCGATGCGTTCAAGTTTGGTAAGCTTGGTAAAATAAAGACTGAGAAGGAGATGAAGTACCTTAAGGCTTTGTTGTGACTGAGCGTAGGTTTGTATGTCGTGCGGATCAAAAAGTTGCCAGTGAATGAGGTTTTCCAATCTCTGTATATTATTGCGAACCGGAATCGCAGCTTCATAATCCGCAGCTGTACGAAGGCGATCTAATTTTTTATAGAGATTTTTCTGCACCTCTTCAATATCACCGCATAAGATACGAACGACCTGGCGTATATTTCGCCGATATGCCTTGATGAGCGCCTGCTGTTTTTTACTATCAGATTGAGCTATGATTGCGTTTGGACAGGGAGAGCAGAGCCCGATCTTTGCATAAAAACAGGGAATTTTTGACATCTTCTTCTGGGTGCAGAATGGAAAAATCTTTCGAATTTCCCGAAGCAATTCATGAATATTTTGGAGAGAAGAAAATGGGCCGAAATAGAGAGATTCCTTGTCGTTTTCTTTGCGAACGGGAATTATTTTTGGATAGGTTTCCTGCTTAGTTATTTTAATATACAAAAAGCTTCGATCGTCCTTCCAGCGGACATTATATTTTGGATGATGTGTCTTAATGAGTTCGGCCTCAAGAAGGATAGCCTTCAGTTCCGAATCGGTTGGAATACATTCAACCGAGTCTGAATTCTTTATAATAAGCGCCTCTTTTGCATCATAACGAGCATTTTCAAGATGAGAGAGCAATCTTACTTTTACATTGACTGATTTTCCAACGTAGAGCGGTTTTCTTTTCTTCGTAAATGCGTAGACGCCGACAAAACTCGGTAGGCTGCGAATCTTTTCTTTTTCAAGTGACACGCGCATCACGACATTATAGCATTACGGATGGCTGGAGCGTTTTCTTGCAAGTTTCCTTGGGACCAATATAAATAAGCTTGCGGTAATGAAGATGCCGGCAAGAATAATACCGACATTATACGAATAAGGAAGGATGAAGATATCGGCGGTTGAGGTTTGCTCACCGAGCGTCACATCGATAGAACCTTTAGTCCAGCGCGCGTTCTTCGCCGCCTTATAATAAAACTCGATCTCTTTTTCCTCAAAAGGGGCAAGCGCCAGGATTGACTGTTGTTCTTGTGATACCTCGATATTTTTTGCATGGAAAGCGAGCGGGATATTGTATGCAAATACATTTCCTAGGTTTTGAATGGTGAGTTTTCCGGTATGCGTTGAGGTGTCATTGATGCGTTTGGCAGTCTTTACGTTTTGAATCGAAAGCCTGCTTTTCTCCAATGGCGCTCCCTGCGATGGCCGAACGGATACATCACGGGTATCTTTCGTTTTGTACATTCCAGCAGGAAGCGGATAATCCGGGTTTTTCCCATGGATAGCAAACGCAATATGATTGAGATCAAATGACGTAAAGTAGTCGATGCCGGAAGTATTTTCCCAGGTCGGATCAAGCTGTACCCAAAGATTCGCGGTTTCATCGTAATATTCCGGCCAAGAATGTAAGACATCTTGAACAAGCGAAAGAGGGCGAAGCTGTGAGTCTTGGGAAAATCCAAATCCCTGCACTTCACGCGCATAAATCCCTTGTTCACGCGCCATTGCCACGAACGAATCGGAAAACTCCGTACAGACGACTTGGTCCGGTTTTTTAAGCGCGGCATTTGCACCGAGCCTTCCGAGGTTTTGCGTTACCCGCGAATAGTCATAGTGAAAATTCTGTGCAAGGAAATAATAAATATCTTTGACAGTTTTTAGTTGGCTAAACCGCTCGGGCCGCTCAATTTTCCAATACTTGGCTTCATTTAAAAGATATCTCTTCTGAAAAGCAATGCGTTTTGAGCTTGTCGTGCGGACTTCTTCACGAGGAAACGCAAAGATCTCCACATCGCTTTCGAATTGAACAACTTTTTCTTCACGCGGCTTTAAATAGTAGCGTCCCATAAAATTTCCATCGTCATCAATATAGGTTAATGTCGGTTCAGGCTTTATTTTTTCAACATACACCTTTTGAAAGAGAGTGTCGGGCGGGAAGGCAATGTCAGTATAAACCGGCGTAAAGGCCTGATTCTTGAGGTTGTATACAAGATTCATCCGATATATTTGCTTTTCGCCGAAAACCGCGTAGACAGTTTTTGTTTTTGGATTACTCCAGTAGATTTGCCCACCTTGAATAAGATCTGGCTTGGGTTTCGCTATCGAAATCTTTTTATCGCGGTTTGGTATGTTTACGATAACTTGGTAGTCGCCTTCATTTTTGTTTTCTATAGTTGGAAGGATTATCTCCCAAACATTTCCGTTGAGTTGAAATAAATTCTTCTGCTCAAATTGCAAATAGAAGGTATTTGCGGTTTCTTTTCCAATCTTCGGACTGGTAAACTCAAGCTCGATCGTATAACCTTCCGGATTTTTTACAAGATTCGGCTGAATTTCGCCGGCGTCATCCTGTGCTTTAAGTTGGCTCATGGGAAAGCTTTCAGGAAAAGTCAACGTGAATCTTTTCACATAAACATCGGATTTGAGATTGGTTATCTTTATCGTAAACTTCGCCAATGTCTTTGGCTGATTATTTTCAATACTCAGGATATATTCGGCACGATAATCTGTTCTATACTCTTGAGCCGCGGCGCGGGATGGGAATAAGAAGGCAAATAAAAAAAATGCACTGAAAACGGCAATAAGAAGACGAAGCATTTCTACATTATAACCTTTCGAAGATAGGCGCCGGTATATGATGTTTTTTCGTTTACGATCTTCTGTATCGGCCCCTGGTACAGTACTCGCCCGCCTTTGTCGCCGCCTTCTGGGCCAAGATCGATAACATACTGGCAGTTTTTGACAACGTCAAGGTTGTGCTCGATGACAATCACGGTACTTCCCTTTGCAACGAGTTGATAGAGTGCGTGCAACAATTTTTCGATGTCGTAGAAATGCAAACCAGTTGTTGGCTCATCGAGGATGTACAGTATTCTTTCAGTATTTTTGCGCGAAAGCTCGTTTGCGAGTTTGATTCTTTGCGCTTCGCCACCCGAAAACGTTGGCGCTGGCTGCCCAAGTGCAATATATCCCAGCCCGACATCCTGTAAGAAGTTGAGCTTGTGATAGATGGGAAAATGGCTTTTGAAGAATTCAGCGGCCTCATCAACCGTCATTTTGAGAATCTCATAAATATTTTTTCCCTTATATTTAACTTCACGTGTTTCTTGGTTATAGCGTTGCCCGGCGCAAATATCGCAGGTTATATATACATCGGGAAGAAACTGCATTTCAATTTTTATCACCCCGGCTCCTTGGCATTTTTCACAACGGCCGCCTTTTAGGTTGAATGAGAATCGACTCTTTTTAAACCCCTTCATCCGCGCATCAGGCGTGAGTGCAAAAAGCTCCCGAATTTCGTCAAAAAAACCAACATAGGTAGCGGGATTGGAACGTGGAGTTCTTCCAATTGGCGATTGATCGACCAAATATACGTGGTCAAGATATTGAAAACCTTCAAGTTTTTGAAATTCGCCGATTTTTTCCGGATAGTACCCGTCTAAATAGTATTTCAATGCCGGATAAAGCGTCTCGACGATAAGGGTCGATTTTCCGGAACCTGATACTCCGGTAATCGCAATTAAATTGCCAAGGGGGATAGTGACGTTGATGTTCTTGAGATTGTATTGTGCAGCTCCCAAAAGTTTCAATGTTCCCCTTGTGCGCGAAGTTATTTGACCTTCAAGCGCAATCTTTCGTTTTCCCGACAAATAATTTCCGGTGAGTGAATTTGCCGTACGTTTTAGCTGAGAAACCAAGCCGGTAAAAATAATTTTTCCACCCTTCTTTCCGGCTTTTGGCCCAAGTTCAACGATGAAATCAGCAGATTCTATGGTTTCTCGATCATGTTCAACAATAATCAAAGTGTTTCCAAGACTCTTCAGTTTGTGCAAGGTCTGTATTAAAGCATTCAAGTCCTTTTGATGGAGGCCAACAGACGGCTCATCGAGTATATAAAGAACGCCGGTTAATCCAGTCCCGATCTGTGACGCAAGTCGTATTCGCTGAAGCTCGCCGGCAGAGAGCGATCGAGCCGAACGACCCAATGTCAAATATCCCAATCCGACATTTTTGAGGAAAGAGATACGGGTTGCAATTTCCTTAAGAATTCCTCTTGCAATGTTTTTTTCGTATTCAGAAAGCCTTTCGTGAAGCGTACCAACATCATCAAAGAGAGCGCTGATTGAACTTGCACTGAAATCCGAAATACTTTGCTCATCGATAGTAACCGAAAGCACCTCCTTTTTCAATCGCTTTCCGCGGCAGGTACTACAGGTTTCCTCTCTTATGTATTTATTGATGTCAAAATTATCGACTCCAGATTCGTTTTCAAAAAAACGTCGTTCCAATTCGGAAATAATTCCATCAAAAGCTTCATAAATTACCGTCTGCCTTCCCTGACGATTTGTACCGGGTACGCGGTAGGTTTTTTTCGTGCCATAAAGGAGTAGTTTAAGCTTTTCGCCCAAAAACCGCTCAAGCGGCAAATCGAAATCTATGTTTTCCTCTTGGGCTACCTGCCGTAAAAGGCGGATATACCAAGTATCCTGAAAAAACAACTTGTTAAAGGGAAGGATTGCACCTTCATGTATCGTGAGTTTTCGATTCAGTACTAAGTCCGGATCCACCCGGTAGATCGTTCCTATACCCTTGCATTTTTCGCAGGCGCCAAGTGGAGAGTTGAAAGAAAACATGCGCGGTTCAAGTTCAGGGAGTGAAAGGTTGCACTTTGGACAGGAAAATTTTTCCGAGAATAGGCGTTCTTTTCCATTCTTAAGGATTGCCAAACCGTCCGACAAGCTCGTGCTTTGTTCGATTGCTGTTGCGAGTCGTGAGCGGAGATTTGCAAGAAATACAGCGTTTTTTAGATCCTTATATTGGGCTGAAAATGAGTCAACGACGACATCGATTGAGTGCTTATTCGTTTTTATTAGTTGAATTTCGCTATCAATGCTCATCTCGCGTTTATCAATGCGTATCGTGCGATACCCTTTGCTTCGTAAATTCATAATCAAGTCCTTAAACTCACCTTTTCGGGCGCGGACAACCGGAGAGAGAATGCTGAAGCTTTTGGGTTTGATCTTGTCTCCTACCAGATCTTTTTTCACCTCGTCAAGAATTTTTTGCGTAATTTCATCAAGTGACATTCGAGTAATTTCACTCTTACAATTCGGGCAGTGTGGATGTCCAATTCTGGCAAAAAGCAGGCGGATATAGTCGTAGACCTCCGTAATAGTGCCCACCGTTGAGCGTGGATTATGAGATGTTGCCTTTTGATCAATCGATATAGCAGGCGATAATCCTTCGATCGTATCGACATCAGGCTTATCCATAACGCCAAGAAACTGTCGTGCATAGGCGGAAAGCGACTCGACATATCTACGTTGACCTTCTGCATAGATCGTGTCGAATGCCAATGAAGATTTTCCAGAGCCTGATACGCCAGTTATGACGATGAATTTATTTTTCGGTAAATCAACGTTTATGCCTTTTAGGTTGTGTTCCCGGGCCCCCCGAACCCGAATCATGTCAAACATATGAAACGTTATAATTGTTTTAATTCGCGTACCTTATCGCGAATTTTTATTGCCAGTTCAAAGTTCAGATTCTCAGCCTGATCGCGCATCTCGCGCTCGAGGCGTTTTATAAGTTTTTTCCGGTCGTAGCCCGTAAGTGAATTTATATGAATTTTGGACAGATGATTTTCATCCCACCGCCGCCCTTTCTTCTCGATATCTAAAATATCGCCCGCCTCCTTCTCAATGATCTTCTCTCGAATTGGCTTTTGAATTGTTTGTGGCTGTATGCGATGTTTTTTATTGTATTTGACCTGATAATTTCTTCTGCGTTCAATTTCCGTTACCGCACCTTTTATCGAACCGGTTGTGTGGTCCGCATAGATTATGATCGCACCTTTTATATTTCGTGCTGCTCTTCCCATTGTCTGGATAAGCGATGTTTTTGACCGGAGAAAGCCTTCGCGATCGGCATCAAGGATTGCAACAAGCGATACTTCAGGAAGATCAAGTCCCTCGCGAAGAAGATTGACGCCGATTAAGACATCGTATTCATTTTTTCGTAAATTATCAAGTACGTCGGATCGTTCAAGAGTTTTAATATCGGAATGAAGATAGGCGCAACGAAAATTTCTGTCACGAAGATAATCCGTTAAATCTTCTGCGGTTTTTTTGGTAAGCGTGGTTACTAAGATTTTTTCGCTTCTTGCAACCCGGGAGGAGATTTCGCCAATTAAGTCCTCTATTTCATTCTTTGCTGGCCGGATAAGAATTCTTGGGTCAATAATTCCGGTTGGGCGAAGGAATTGTTCGGTAACTGGGCCGCGGTGCATTTCCCATTCATCCGGCGTTGCCGAAACATAGATAAAATATGGCGGTATTGCATAAAACTCATCGAAGGTTAACGGTCGATTATCGAATGCGGCTTTCAGACGGAAACCAAACTCAACCAGAGTTTTTTTACGGGCGTGATCGCCACGGTGCATTCCTCTTAGCTGCGGAACCGTCATGTGCGACTCGTCGACAAATACAAGAAAACGACCATGGTAAGCAATTTTAAAGTAATCAAGAAGGGTATAGGGCGGGTCACCTGGTTTTCTCCCATCAAAATATCGAGAATAGTTTTCAATGCCGTTGACATACCCAACCTCTTTGATCATCTCAAGATCATAGTTGACACGACGCAATAGTCGTTCGGCCTCGACCATGTTTCCGGTTTGTTTGAGCGCTTTATACTCATCGGAAAGATCTGCTCGAATTTTATCCTCAACCTTGAGAAATACTTCACGTTCCATAAGGTAATGCTTTGCCGGATACAGAAGCAGCGCCGGCATGTCAGATGAGATCTCCCGTCCGGTAAGCGGTTCAAATTTCGTAATCTTTGCGATACGCTTTCCTTTGGAATCAATACGATAACCGAAGTCCTCATAGGCAGGATAGATGTCAAGATAATTACCGCGCACGCGAAAGGTCCCTCGCTGAAACTCAAACTCTGAGCGTTCGTATAAGAGTTCAACGAGTCGTTTTGACATACTCGTCCAGTCGGCAGATTCACCAACCGACAGTTTGAGGGTAAATTTGCCGTATTCAGACGGGGAACCGATATTGTAAATACATGAAACCGATGCGATGACAATTACATCGTGGCGGGTGAGGATGTTTGCGGTGGTTTGCAGTCTCAATTTATCAATGAGTTCGTTAATCTCCGCCTCCTTCTCAATATAGGTATCGGTCTGGGGAATATACGCTTCCGGTTGATAGTAATCATAATAGGAGACAAAATAGCACACCGCATTGTCGGGGAAAAAATCACGCATTTCTTGATAAAGCTGCCCGGCTAGTGTTTTATTGTGTGAAATGATGAGGGTCGGCATGCCAAGATTCTGAATGACATTTGCCATCGTAAATGTTTTTCCGGAGCCGGTAACGCCAAGCAGCACCTGGTCTTTTAATCCCTTTTGCACGCCTTTTGTCAGGTTTTCCATAGCTTGCGGTTGATCCCCAGTTGGTTTAAAATCCGAAGTTAGACGAAACATACGAAACCTATCATTGTAACATGTTTTAAAGAAGAAATAAATAAGGCAAGCAACCTATCGCTTTTTGAAGCGCTTGAGCCTATGTATGATGAAGTAAGCCACGGCTGCGGCGCCAACAAGAACGATGAGAAGTTCAAATCTGCGATAGTATACCTCGATTGCGTGCCAGTTTTTTCCAAGAGTAAAGCCGATATAGGTTAAAAACGCCGACCAGATAAGCGAGCCTAGGAAGGTAAGGTACGAAAACTTCCAGAAATTCATTGCGGCAACGCCAGCCGGCAAGGAAATAAAGGTCCGGATAACCGGCAGAACACGCGAGATAAACACGATTTTTTCGCCATATTTACGAAACCACGTTTCGGATCTTTCAAATTCGTGCTCGGTGACCAGAAACCATTTACCATACTTACGGATTACTTTGCGCACAACAGCCTCTTGTCCCCATAGGCCAAGCCAATACGCGAAAATCGAACCAACCAAATTTGCAAGTGCACCAACAAGAATTAC
>JACOYT010000026.1 GCA_016181725.1 Candidatus Roizmanbacteria bacterium
ACCATAGCGCACATTCTCATAAAATTCGTTACCTCTGAAGGTCATTCCGGTTGCGCCAAAGGTATAGGCGCCAAAGTAATTGTTGTGGAATTTACTTCCCAGTACATCGCCTGTAAGAATTGTTGTTGCAAGTTTTCCCTTGCTCATTTTCCATGAGATCCCATAGGGAGATACATGCAAGTTTGGACTTCTCGGATAGCCAAGATAGGCAATTTCTGAATTTACGACATCCATACGCGATCCATCTTTAACCATAATATAGCTTCGCCCATCTTTATAGTCTTTGTCATAGGTTTTTTTTTGCTCGTCCCACGATGTGATTCGAACACCATTGATAAGCACGGTGGCGTTGAAGGCGGTAAGCGTAACAAAGCCCTTTTTGTTACTTGCAAGTTTCAACCATGTGACTTCATTTTTATGAAGCCTTAACGTCATTCCCGATGCAAGATAAACGGAGGACTTAAGATACCAAACCTTTGGCGACACCTCTTTAATTACATCCTCCCCAACCGCTGCTTTTATATCCGCCAGGGTGACCTGCTTTGCTCTTCCTGCCACGGTGGTTGTTTTTGTTTGGGGATCGTAACCTATCCGCAAGAAGTCCGGATACCATCTTTGATAATTAAATTTATACGTTGGCAAAAGACTGGCGCTTTTGGGAGGAACATTGAGAACAATTCCGGGGTCAAGATAGTTCAGATTCGTTATTTTGCTTGCGTTGGCAAAAAGTAAGGTATCCGGATTGACGTTAAGACTAAAAGCAATCGAGCCAAGGGACTCGTACTCCTTCACTTCATGTTTTTTTACCGCAAGTTCGCTTCGTTTTGCGGTTGATACGCCCAAGACATTTGAATTATGCGCAAGGATAAGGTTGCTTTTCTCAGGCAGCGTTTTGGCAACGTACTGTTTTTGTGCAATAAGAGGGACAAGGTATGTCTGCTCTTTGTAGAAATACACAAGAGAGGTAAGAAAAAGAACAAGCATGAATGTTCCCGCATAGGCCGGAACCAATCGAAGATAAGAAAACTTCGGCAATCTTCTTTTGTCCCAACGAGTAATCCAGCTCTGGTGATTTAGCGTAAAAAGAGCGTAGATTCGAATATACGCAGTTGCGAAATTAAAGAGAATAAATGCAGGAAGAATGGCGATATCACGGGGATGTTTCTTAAGGTGCGGAATCATTTTTATTCCGCGGCTGAAGTGCCACCACGCAAATATGATGGCTGCCGGAACCCACAGTCCAAATACAAGAGAAACGGCAAAATATATCGGACTCAAAAGCAGGGTAAAAGGCTGAATTACGCGGTCGATAAGATATGCCGCAAAAATCGGACGCTTAAATACCCAACCTTTCGCCAAGGCTCTCAAATCAGCTCGCCAGCTGTTTCGGGTCCATCTCACTTGCTGCTTCAGAAATGTCTTAATCTCTTTTACCCCAGCTGTTGAAACTTCAGCAGTGCTCTGGTATGTGACGCGCCAGTTTTTCTCTTCAACAAGATAGGTGAGCCTTTTGTCTTCTCCCGAGATTACTTTTTCACCAAGAAATCTTTCATGGACGAATTGGTGAAGGAGTGGCACGACAACAGATCTTCGATAAAACGCTGTCCTTCCGGATAAGCAACTTTGAACATGTCCGGTCCGGGCGAGAAAAGGTACCTCGTCCCAATATCGCTGCTCAAGTCGTATGCTAAATAGTTTTTGCGCCAATGTTTTTGTTTCTACGACGCTCTGTTTTGTCCCAACCCCTCCGATCTTCTTATCAGCAAAGGGGGAAAGGGCATTTTTTAAAACATCGCGAGTCCATATCGTATCGCTGTCAACTAACGCGACGATGTCTCCTTTTGCCATTTGTATTCCATCGGCAAGGGCTGGGCGTTTCCCTGGTTCTTTTGTGACAATCAATTTTGCGGTCGGATTAGTTTCAGCAAATTTCTCAAACACCCGAATGCAAGCTTTATCGGTGTAATCGACAACCGCAATGATCTCGTGGGGTTTATTTTTCTGCCATGAGGCGATGGCTTTCAAAAAGACCTTTGGATTCTCATTGTAAACTGGCGTTACAACGGAAACTGCCAACCTTTTGGACTTGCCGTTGGGACGTTTTGGCTTATAAAAAAAGGCGCATGTTCTTTTTATCCCCCACACCGACCAGCGCCATGTTCCTATAACTCCCAAAGGGATGAGAAATGGATGATACTGTAAATATCGGTAAAGTTGAATATAAAGATTATCCATCATAGGATATGTTTTCTGTGCTTTAGAGGCGTGTTCCTATCTCAACGGCATGCTCTGTGAGTCCGTTTTTGCGAAGAATCGCATTGTTCACATTGATAAGCGCTTCAAGAAGATCTGCATCAAGCCCATTGTTTTTTGTCCATTCTAAAAATGCCTGCGTATCTTTGGGGAGACAGCTCCCGTCAAAGGGGCCAAAATCTCGTATGCCATAGTTGGGGTTCCACATGCCTTCGGCAGACAAAGCGGTTACTTTGAAGATTTTCTCTACGTCCACATTGACTTGTTTTCCAATCTCCCGCATCTCATTGAAGAAGGTGATTTTGGCTGCATTGAAAAGGTTGTGGATGTACTTTTGCATCTCCGCTTCTTTTATCAAACAGCGGAAGATCGGACATTCAAATTTACTATAGACAGAAGCCAAAATATCTCCAGACATCTTGTCGTATTCACCAATTAAGATAACCCAGGGCTTTAAAGCATCTTCATACGCGGTTGCCTCACGTAAATATTCTGGATTCATACAAACCCCAAAGTCGCGCCCAAGCTTCCATCCTGAATATTTCTTTATCGTTTTTATCACCAAGTCCTCGGTCGTTCCAGGTGGCACCGTGCTTTTTACAACAACGAGATGATATCTCTTTTTGGCTTTGGCTAGACGTTTTCCCAAATCAGCTGAAGCTGACTCCAGTGCGGAAAGATTGATTCTCCCGTTTATGGTTGGGGTAGGAACAGTGAGCATACTTATGTCGAAGTTGTATGTGCCGTCGAAGAGCTCATCTCTTCCAAACGCAGTATATCCTTGCCTTCGAAGCCGCTCTGTCTTTTCTTGATTCCCTCCCAAAAAAACAGTTTTGTATCCATGAAGGGCAAATACCTTTCCCTGCGCTTGGCCAACCACTCCCGGCCCAATAATACAGATCTTCAGTTTGTGATTATTTTTGTTGGAATTTCCTGCCATCTATTTTTACAAAAATCCTTATAGGATCGCATTATAGGCTATAATACATGAAAAGTCAAATGGTGAAAGCAAAATCCATTTTTCTCTGTTAGGAGGTGACGAAGTTTAAAATCCGACCCTCGATATAGACTGTTTTATATTTTTTATCGGCAAGGTGTTTCTTAACGCTATCTTGTTTAAGCGCCTTTCTAACGACCGCATCTTTTGAGATGTCGTTTGCTGACAAAATTACAACACCGCGAAGCCTCCCATTAACCTGGACCGGAATGTTTAACTCTTCCTTAACAAGAGTTTTTCTGTCGCAAGCTGGCCATCCCTGCTTGTGAATTGAGTACTTCTCCCCCAACTTCTCCCACAATTCCTCTGTTACGTGGGGCGCAAACGGGGCAAGAAGAAGCAAGAAAGTCTTGTATTCATGATGTGAAACTTTTTCCTTCTTCCCAAGATAATTCAACCACTCCATCATGAAAGCAATCGCGGTATTAAATTTGAGATTTTCAACATCCCTCCCGACTTTTTTTATTGTTTTATTCAACCACGGAAGATCATCTTTCGATAATTCCGTTTGTCTTTTATTATCGACTCTCCCAGACATCGTCCACACACGATCCAAAAATCGGTATACTCCGCCTATTGCCTCATCTCGAAAATCTCCTCCCATATCAAACGGGCCAAGAAACATAAGGTACATGCGCAAAGTGTCAGCGCCGTATTCCTTGATATACTCGTCTGGAACAACGACGTTCCCCTTGGATTTGCTCATCTTTGCCCCTTCTGAAATAAGAAGTCCGTGGGCTCTAAACTTCGTGAATGGCTCATCGAAATCAAGATAACCCATATCGTTGAGGACCATCGTTACAAACCGTGAGTACAAAAGATGAAGGACCGCATGTTCCGCGCCACCGATGTACGACTCAACCGGCAGCCATTTTTTCGTCCGTTTTAGATCAAATGGTTTGTCGCTAAATTCGGTTGAGGGGTAGCGCAAGAAATACCATGCCGAGTCTAAAAAGGTATCTGACACATCGGTCTCTCGGCTTGCCAAACCGCCACATTTGGGGCATTTTGCCTTAACAAAGGAAGGTATGCTTGCAAGAGGAGATCTGCCGGTACCTGTTGGCCGAAACTCCTTAACATACGGCAATACGACCGGAAGATCTTTTTCAGGCACCGGAACCGTCCCGCATTTCCTGCAGTATATGATCGGAATCGGCGGCCCCCAGTAGCGCTGTCTTGAAATCAACCAATCACGCAGGTGATAGTTTACTTTTCTTTCTCCTTTTGGTTTTGCTTTAAAACTTGTCTTATCAATAGGCAATCCGAATCTCTTCGCAAATTCTTTATCTCTCTCATCGGCATCAGGCACTGCCATAATTGCTCCTGTGCCGTAGCCATACAACACATAGTCGGCAACCCAAACCGGGATTTTCTTTTTCGTTACCGGATTTTTCACCTGTGAACCGGTAAAAACACCGGTCTTCTCACGACCTTCCGCTATTCTTTCCTGCTCTGATTTCTTTTTTGCCTCCTCAATGTAAGATGTCACTTTTCTTTTTTGCTCTTTTGTTGTCAACCTCTTGACCAACTCATGCTCTGGCGATAAGACAATAAACGTCGCTCCATCGGTTGTATCGGGTCTTGTTGTGAAAACCTTTATCCCATCAAAATCAATCAATAGCCCCTCTGATTTTCCGATCCAGTTTTCTTGGGCGATCTTTATCCTCTCTGACCAATCGAGTTTTTCTAAATTTTTTAGCAACCGATTGGCGTATTTTGTTATCTTGAAAAACCACTGTTCAAGCTCTTTTTTGATCACCATGGTCAAACAGCGCTCACATTTACCACCGACGACCTGCTCATCAGCCAAAACGGTCTTACAGGAAGGGCACCAGTTGACATCGGCCAACTTTCGATACGCCAGTCCCTTTTTAAACATCTGAAGAAACAGCCACTGTGTCCATTTGTAGTAATTTGGCTTGTAGGTCTCAACTGTCCTTCGCCAGTCGAAGGCATTGCCACTTGCCATAAGCTGCGTATAGAAGCGTTTTTCTGTCTGTTTTGAAAGATCAGCTGGGTGTCTTCCCTCTTTCAACGCATAGTTCTCGCTGTGTATGCCAAATCCATCCAGACCGATCGGCTCAAGTACGTCGTACCCTTGCATGCGCATGAGGCGGGCAAAGATATCGGCTCCGGTAAAGGCATACATATTGCCAACATGAAGCCCCTCTGCAGAGGGATACGGGAACATCATGAGAGCATAGTAGGGTTTTTTTACGCGATCGGTGTCGAGACTAAATAATCCGTCTTTTCTCCATTTCCCCTGCCATTT
>JACOYT010000022.1 GCA_016181725.1 Candidatus Roizmanbacteria bacterium
GCGGTAATTCCGCGGCCTAAGCCTGATATTATGCCAACCGTGATGGTATTGGTAAACTGGCCAAGTGGAGTGCCGATCGCAATCGCAAGCTGACCAAGTTTAAGCTTTGAGGAGTCTCCAAGTTTAACGGGTCTAAGTCCCGAGGCATTTATCTTCAGGATCGCAAGATCGTTTAGGGGATCGCGATAGATTTTTTCAACCGTATAAGTTTTTTTGTCGTTTGTTAGTACTTTGTATTGCGCATCGGTATCGGCAACGACATGTCTATTGGTTATGATGAGGCCATCAGAAGATACAATAAAACCGCTTCCGATGTTTCTTTCAACATTATTTCTTCTTGGTATTCGTCGAAACGGTGCAAAGGGGTTAAAGGGGTCAAGTTCAAAAGCTTCTTCTTGCGATTTTGTTATTCCGATTGTGACGACTGAAGGAAGCGCTTCCTCAACGACTTTTGTCACGGTTGATTCTTCGTATACCACGGTTTGCTTTTCTATAAGAGGCTCTTTTCTTTGCGGAATTTTTATGTATTTCTCAAGCTCAACCCGCGGAAGAAGCTGAAGACTCTGGCCTATTGCAAAAAGGACAAGGAGCGCGGCAGTCAAAAGAAGAAGTTTTTTCATACCTTCATTCTAGTACTTCCGCCACAGCCTTTTCAAGTTGTGCGTCTTCTTCACGGGTAAGCGTATTCCCTTCCGGTAGTTTGTTTTCCACTTTCATGTCAGGTTCAATTCCTTTTCCATTTATCCATGCTCCCTGGGGAAGGATCCACTTAGCAATCGTAACATGGAGACCTGCGCCGCCTTTTAAATCGATTGCTTCCTGAACAGAGCCTTTTCCGAAAGTTTTTTCCCCAACAAGCGATGTCCGTTTATGATCGCGTAGAGCACCTGCAAAAATTTCAGACGCGGATGCAGACCCTTTGTTGATAAGAACAACAAGCGGAATATCGGTGAGCTTTCCTCTTCGTGCGACGTGATACTCTCGGGTTCCTGCGTCGGTTGTTTCCTGCTTTACAATGAGTCTGTCAAAGGGTAAAAATTCTGAGGCAACGTAAACAGAGCTTTCTAAAAACCCGCCCGGATTATCTCGGACATCTACGACAGCTCCTTTGACCGATTTATTATTCCAGCTTTCCTCTACTTTATCTGCTACTTGATCCCACTCCTCATTTGTATTTTCTCCAAACTGGTTGAGCTTAATGTAGGCAACTTGATCACAGTCACGCTTACAATCCTTCCTTTTTTCAAAGCTTAGTTCGACTGAATCCACAATAATTTGATCCCGTGTTATCTCAACGTCAAACTCCTTGTTTCCTCGAAGAAGGGTTAGTTTTACCTTTGTTCCTTTTTTACCGCGGATTTTGGAAACCGCTTGCGGCAAACTCCAGTTTTTCGTTGATTGGCCATTAACTTTGACTACATAATCCCCCGCCCTTACCCCTGCTTTTTCAGCCGGAGAGCTCTTGAGAGGAGCGATAATGACAATACGATTATTTTTGAGTCCAAGCTGTGCGCCGATTCCTTCGAATTTTCCCTCAAGATCATCTTTCGATTGCTTATTTTCCTCTGGGGTGAGAAAGAAGGTGTACGGATCCTCCAAAGAAGCAACGAGTCCCTTCAAAGCTCCATAGAACATCTTTTGCGGATCGAGCTTCTCCTTATCGATATATTTCTGTTCAACCTTATTCCACGTATCCCAGAAGAGATTGAAATCGATATTTTTATCTTTTTGTTGTGTTTTTTCAGAAGGCGCATTAAGAATATTGTAAAAAGGTCGTTGTCGAGTTTTCTGACTTGTCCGATATTCACCCAGTTTGTAACCTGATCCAAATAAAAAGATCGCTAAAGCAGTCCACAGCAATAGATTCGTGATTTTACCCTGATTCATGATGCGTAGAAGTATATTGTATTATTTTTTTTATCGACAAGGCAATAAGGAAGATTGAGCTTATTCATCGCTTCCCAGTCTGAAGAGTCTTTCACCGTTGCAATCGGCATCGATGAGGATTGCTTATCTGAGTCACGCGTTACAAAACCTTTTGTGCCCATAACCTCAAGTTTCACCTGATTATATGAGGTGACTGCTTCAATCAGAACGACCTTTTTTGTAATTTTTTCCTGATCAACGGTAGTCAACGATGTATCATTGAGCGATACTACCTCTCCTCCAAAATCAGCTGTAGCCTGTTTGAGGAGAAAGCTTTTTGCCTCCTTTACCTCAAGCGTCACCTCTTGGTTTTTCACCTCATCAATCTTTCCTCTGAAATAGCAAAAAATTGTTTCCTGTGATTCTTGACTGGTTGAAACAACAACGAGTCCTTTTTCGTGATCGATCTCTTTAATCGTCCCATCGTATTCGCTTACATACTGCTTTTTTTCAAAGAAAGATTTTTTTTCAGCGATTACTTCGCCTTTTTTGATCTCTTCACCAACAAATCGCGTAAGGTGAAGAAAGATTTTGTTGGGGGGGATATTGAGTTCTTGCGATAACGGTATTTTTACCTCACTTAATATAGTTTTTTTCACAAGTGGCGTTGTGAAATCGACCTCCTGCGGTGATCTTATAAGGGGTTTTCCCTTTAGCGTTAAGGAGAACGTGATGGTCATTCTATCATTATAGCAGGTTAACGGAGCCCTTGATATGAGACATAAGGAAGAAGTCCAAGGTATCTTGCATATTTAATATGTTTGGTAAGTTGTCTTTGGTGTTTTGCACAAATACCGGTTTTATCTCTACCCAGTAATTTTTTCCGTGGAGAAATAAACTTCTCTAGATTGTCCACGTCTCTAAAATTCGGACTTATTTTATATTGGCAAAAAAAACAGCGATTCATAAAAACAAGCGTAAAACTCAAATGTCAAATGTCAAAACTAAATCTAAAATCTTAAATCTTCTAAATCAGATTGACAGTTTTTAGTTTTACGTTTTAGTTTTGCGCTTTGAGTTTTGAGTTTTGAGCTTTCAAAAGGGGATATCGTCTGGATTTATTTTTTCTTCAGTTTTTCCACGTCTTTTCTTTGCGGACGTTTTATCTTCGTCCCCAAGCGAAGGTGCTTCCTTTTCTTCAACTTCTGAAACTTCTTTAGGCGCCGCCTGTACTTCTTCTTTGCCTTCCTCAAGAGTGACGGGGCGTTTTCCATCGCCAAAGACGATGAAGTCATCAAGAATAATTTCAGTGATACTTCTTTGCTGTCCGTCTTTTCCGGTAAAAGAACGGTAAGCAATCCTTCCTTCAAGATAAACTTTCCTTCCTTTTGCAAGAAGTTTGCTACAAAGCTCTGCTAGCTTGTGCCAGGCAGTAATTCGATGATACTGAACCTCTTCTTTTATTTGCCCGTCTTGCGTGGTCCAGGAGCGATTGGTTGCAAGACCGAAGGTGCAGACAGGGGCGCCAGATGGAGTGTACTTAAGTTCCGGATCTCGGGTAAGATTTCCAACCAAAATTACTTTATTTAATGATCGACTTGCCATACTAGTTCTCTTTTTTTAGCAATAAATAGCGGATGAGCTTTTCATTGAAGCTTAGTTTTTTCTTAAGTTCGCTAATTTTTGAGGGGGTTAATTCCAGTTTCCACTCATAGAAATCTGCGGAACTATTTTTTTTAATAGAATATGACAACGTCTTTTTTCCCCACGATTTTTCTTCGGTGAGTTTTCCAGAGATTGAGACGATAAGCTCTTTAAGTTTTTTTAGTTCTTCCTTTTCGTTGAGAAGAAAAATGAATTCGTACTGGGACATAGTTAAAATCTCAAAACTCAAAGCGCAAAAGTCAAAACTATCTTTCGACAAGCTCAAGATCTGGATGATCCTGAGTCTAATCGAAGGACAACTCAAAAGTAAAAAGTGGCATATGTCATGCCGAATTCATTTCGGCATCCGCTGTCTCATGTAGCAGCGGATCCTGAATCAAGTTCAGGATGACAGTTGGATCGTTTTACGTTTTACACTGTTGTTTTGCGCTTTTCGTTTTACACTTTAAGCTAACTCTATATAATAGTAACTACCATGCTGAAAAGCAAGCGGACTTTAATTTTTTTTCTTGCTTTACTACTTTTCTATACTCGTTTCGTGAATCTTTCGTGGGGACTCCCCTACCCCCTTCATCCTGACGAGCGAAACATGGCAAACGCAATCCAAGATTTGAACAACCTCCATTTTTTTGCCTATGGACAGTTTCCGCTTTACCTTGGATACGGTGGAGTCCAGATATTTAAGTTTTTTGATGGAGATTTGGGAACGCCGATTGGCTTTCAGGAGGCAGTGATAAGTCTTCGGATACTATCTGCACTCGCATCAGTACTCACGGCCATAATTGTCGTAAGATTGGTAGGCTTGTTTTTCCATCCAAATTTCAAACATTCTCCATTCTTCGTTCTACTTTCTCCGTTCTTCATTCTCATCTTCTCCCCTGCTCTTATCCAGTTTTCGCATTTTGGGACAACCGAATCGTTGTTGATGTTTTTTTATACCGCTGTCGTCTATGTGAGTCTCCTTTATCTAAAAAACCGGATTAGTAATAAAAAGTTCATTCTTGCATCGTCGCTTCTTGTCGGTTTGGCTATTGGAACAAAAATCTCATCAGTGATTTTTTTACTTCTTCCGTTGATTATCTTATTGTGGCAGGCCAAAACGCACCGGGGCGGTGCGTATGGGCTTGTAGGGCTTTTGATTTTAACAACGGCTATCAGTGTTATTGTTTCGCCGCAAAACATTATTTCTTTCGATGAATTTGCAAACTCCATAAGATACGAATCCGATGTGGCATTGGGGAGCAGGCAGGTCTTTTATACGCGACAATTTTCCGATGCGATTCCTATTGTGTTTCAATTTGCGAAAATCTTTCCCTATGCTTTAGGGTGGCCTGTATTTTTAGCGTTTTTGGTTGGTTTTTTTGTTCTCCCATATTCCAGAATCTACAATTTTTTACGTCTTGCTTTTTTACTGTATTTTCTTCCCAATGCATTCTTATACGCGAAATGGACGCGGTTTATGGCACCAGTACTGCCATTGATGATAGTTCTAGCTAGTTTGGCTTTGGTTTCAGTTTGTCATCCTAGACTTGTTTGGACGTCTGATATGCTTTCAGGATCGGCAAAATGTCATTCTGGCTTGTCCAGAATCTGCAGATTCTGGATGCGCTTCTTTCAGTCGCTTACCAGAATGACGATAAGCAGATTCCGAAATAAATTCGGAATGACGTTAAGGAAGCTTGTTTTTTACCCTTTACTCTTTGCGTCTGTTGTTCCCGGCATCGCTTTCTTATCAATCTACACTAATCCCGATGTCCGTCTTGCTGCCTCGGAGTGGATATATAAAAACATTCCGAAGAATTCTTACATTCTTTCTGAAACTGCAAATGTCGTTGATCTTCCTCT
>JACOYT010000027.1 GCA_016181725.1 Candidatus Roizmanbacteria bacterium
TATATATGATTTTTATTAAAAATCGGCTTCATTTGAAGAACTTCGTGCCCAACATACTCATTGTGTTTGAATTTTGGTATCTCCAGCGCCTCTTCATCAAAAATCAGATTCAAGCACACTTTGTCCTTCGCCTTCCTTATCCCTCTTTTGCGCTTGATTCCCAAAAGGAACGCTATTGCGTTGGCAACAAATCGCGCTGTCCACATACGCCCTCTTGCTGAAATTATAAAAAAATCCACATCATCATCCTCTTTCGCGTTCCCCATAGCGCAACTTCCCGAAAATCCAACAAGCTTAATCTGGGGAAAAACAGAAAGCATTTTAATGAAAAATCTTACTCCCGCAATTTTTCTTTGGGAAGTTTTATATCTCATTTCATAGTTTTGAGCTTTGAGATTTGACATTTGAGCTTCTTTTATACCATACTCCCCTAGAGTATATTTGGCCCTCTTTTTGCCTTGAATCTCCAGAGAAACTCGTTTAAGAACCCCTTTTTTGGTGAGATTTTGAAGATTTGCCTCTAATTCGCGTTTTGAGACCTTTTTGGACAAAAAGGTATATATATCATCCGGAGTTGGCGCATAGGAGAAGACGGAAAAATACCGGACAACACGAAGAATGTCGCGCATCATGCCCATTCTCCCACATTCATTTGCGCTTGACAAGACCCAAAATATGCTCTAATCTGAAAATAGGAGGCTAGGATGAGCCTGGAGTTAGTTTTTCCTTGAAGACTAGCCATAAAAATAAGGGTAATCGCAGTTGTCTCTTTATCCGCCATGGCTGAAGAACCAAACGATACAACCATTCAAAACCAAGCTTTCTCACAAGAAGAGGTGCTCTTCTTACTCTCCCTGCTGGAAAGTCGAATCCCCCTCCAACTCCCATGCAGACAATACCCTCAAAATGTCTTCTATTACGCCACAACCACAATTCCTGATCCGGAGAACCAAATGCAGCAAACAGAAAGTGAGGCTTGTAATCAGCCACTATAGAAAAGAGCTTTTTCGATTCGCTTTCTTTGGGTTTTTTAATATCTTTGAATCCCTCAAGTCCCAAGAATTTAGCTTCAGAAAATTCACGATTATAGCAGTCAGCCAAAGTTTCTGCTAAATTTCCTCTTCCGCCAATTAATACGACTCTCAAGCGTCCCAAAGAGGCTATATGTAGTAGGTTTTCCATGAAGTCCACTCCAGGGGTTCGTTTTCCAAGATCCCTATGAAGGATTCGGCCTGCCAGAACAACCCCAACGCCGTCGATTAATTTGATTTGGGCTTTATTAAGAACCTCTTTGAACACATGATCCTTTTGCGCAATTACCATATTTTCAGGGTTAAGAGACACTATGTGAAAAAAACCATGGGGATGTAGGAGGTATTTTTTAATTTTCTCTAAGATATCAGTTTTAGACTCTTTTTTTATCTGAACGCCGAGCATCAAATTTCCCATGGGTACTTAATTATTATTATAAGCTATAGAAAATCTTAAGAAATATCGATCTTTGGCTTTTTTGTATAAAAAGTATGAACATAAATTATGCCGGTATAAAGACAAATATATTATTCCCATAACGAATTATCGAAATATTCAATAATAAATACTATAATATATGATAAAATTCTTCATTTTTTAAACTTTCTTCCTTTACGTCAAAGCTCCCTCATGCAACGATAATATTATAGGTTACTTATTTTAAGGCTTCTCGGAATCGGTCAAGATTCTCAATTCCCATGCCAACTCCCCGAATCACGCAAAAAAGCGGATCTTCAACAACAAATGCCGCAACGCCCGTATAATACGTGATAAAACGGTCCAAATTGGTAAGAAGCGCAGTTCCCCCAGACAGCACGATCCCCTTATCAACGATGTCAGCAGCCAACTCCGGAGGGGTCTCAGAAAGCACCTCCTTTATTCCCTCCAGCATCTGCTTCAGGGGCTTCTGTAAGCCCTCATTTATTGATTTCTCTCCAACCTCAATAATCTTTGGAAGCCCGATTTGAAAATCTCGCCCTTTTACTTCCATGGTTCTTTCTTTATATCCCTCATGTTCCTCTATGAAAGCAGAACCTATCCGGATCTTCACCTCCTCTGCCGTTCGTTCCCCAACAATGAGATTGTGCTTCTTTCGAAGCTGATTCATAATTGCTTCATCGAGCCTGGTTCCTGCAACGCGGACCGTCTTGTAGGCAACAAGCTGTCCTAAAGAAATAACAGCTATCTCAACCGTTCCTCCTCCTGAGTTCACGATCATCTGTCCTGAAGCATGAGAAATGGGTATTTTTGCTCCTATCGCAGCAGCTAAAGGCTCCTCGATGAGATAGACGTCAGAGGCGCCGGCTTGTTTACAAGCTGCAACAACAGCTCGCTTTTCAACTTGAGAAGCTCCGCCCGGTATAGAGATCATCACCTCGGGCCAAAACACTTTTCCCTTGAGTGCCTTTTTCAAAAAATAGGCGATCATCGCAGAAGTGGTTGTGTAATCGGCAATTACGCCATCTCGCATAGGGCGTGCGGTGACGATCGATCCCGGTGTTCTTCCCAGCATCTCTTTTGCGTCATCCCCGACCGCAAGAATTCTCCTGTCCTCCAAAGAATATGCTACAACCGTTGGTTCATTTAAAACAACCCCAGCATTTGCAAGGTATACTAAGGTATTGGCAGTCCCAAGATCAATCCCAACTTTTTTTCTCAAAAACATACGATGTATTATTGTATAATATTGTTTTATATTGCATAAGAGTAGTTGTAAGAGAAACCAAATTAACCATATCAAAATATATTTAAAAAGTATCAAATGGCTGCTTTTAGAACTATTATTTCCCGCATTGTCATTGCGTCCGTCTTTGTTCTTTTTTTGATCGGCATAATAATATTTGCGAGAGGCTACCGATTGGATCTTCAGCAAAAAACGCTCTCCTCAACAGGCATTCTTGCTATTTCTTCATCGCCAAAAGCGGCAAAAGTATATGTAAACGGGGAGCTTAAAGGGGTAACCGATATCAATCTCCCCCTTCCCCCAGGCACTTATACCGTTGAAATCAAGAAAGACGGTTATGCAAACTATGCAGAAACTCTGGTTCTTCGCGGAGAGCTCGTTGAGGCGATTGATCCTATTCTTTTCCCGATAAACCCGTCTCTTACCCCTCTCACCAACCTTGGCATTGTAAAGGCAGTACAGGTAGATCAATCCGACCGGCTTATTTTATTCTCCGATAACGGGGTTCCTGAAAAAGACGGCATCTATCTGTTTGAGGCCGGAAAAAGAACGCTTTCCTTTTTTCCTCCCCTCAAACCACTTCTTTTAAAGAGCGCTGTTTCCGCCCAAGTTGATTTTAAAAAATCAAGCGTCCTCTTCTCCTATGATTTTAAACAGGCAATTGTCGAGTTCTCTCTTCCTGATGAGACAACTCTTTCTTATCTCATCTCTTTAGACCAGGAAAACCAGCAGGCCTTTGACGTTAGCACATCAAAAAACACCTTACTTGAGGCATGGGAGAAGGAAAGGCAAAAAGAGAGATTAAAGCTTGCGGAGGCGCTTCCTAAAGAAATTCGAAAAATCGCAACCGACTCTTTCCAGATTGTATCCTTATCACCGGATCAGACCAAGGTTCTTTATAAATCAAAGAAAGACACAACGCTCCCTTTGGTAATTAAGCCGCCTCTTATCGCCTCGAATCAAACCAAAGAAGAAAGAAACATCCAGAAAGAGGGGCTCTATGTTTACGATAAGCGGGAAGATAAGAACTTTCGGGTCGGAGGAAAAAATTCTCCTGATATCTTGTGGTATTTTGACTCAAAACGACTGGTGTTTAAAGAGGGAAATACCATCGCAATCATCCTCTATGACGGCCAAAATAAGCAGGTGGTCTATTCGGGACCGATCGAGGAAGGATTCTTTGCCTCAACGTCAGATGGAAAGGTTCTTATCATGGCAAACCTCAATCCCCAGTTTAACAAGCTCCCTGATGTCTACGAGGTGGGGATTAGGTAAGGGTTAGGGTAAGGAAGCCGGTTTGGGTTAGGAAGTTTGGTTAGGTGTCATTCCCAACTCGATTGGGAATCCAGATGTTCTGGATCCCCGCCGGAGTTTACCCCGTACACTGATACGGGGCGGGGATGACATATGGAATACCAACTTCCTTACCTAACTTCTATACTGGCTTCTTGACCTTAACCCTAACCTATTATCTCATTGTTTTGCTCTCGTTGCAAAGATCAAGAGCCTCTTCAGCGTTGTCCCCGGAGGCCAGCAGGTTTGGAGCGTCAGAAACTCATTGTTCGTCTTCCTCGTCAGAAACTCAACCCGTTCTGGATCAACGATTCGCTTTCCAATAACGCGATATACATAACGCTGCCCTTTGTAAAACACATTCACCTCATCTCCCCTCACAAGCTTTGACAGAAGGTAAAAAACAGCATTGTACGTGCCCACATTCCAGAAATAATCGGTTGAGTGGGCAAAGAGAAAGATATGTCCGCGCTCGCCGGGAAATGCCGTGCCAAGGGTATGGGCAACGCCCTCTTGAAGGGCAGGAAGGTAGATGTTTTCATCCGATGCATCAATATTTGCTAAAACACGCGCGTTTGCCCCAACCTTGGGGATTACTACGCTGAAACTTGGGTCCTCCGGAACCAGAACCTCGACTTGATTTGTGGCAAAAAGAGCCTTCAAGCCGCCGGCCTTTAATTCTTGCGCTTCTTTTACCTCCTTTGTCCCCACCACGTACTTCTTTTTGACCGTCGTATCAAGAAAATATCGCACCTCCTCGCGCACCGGCTTATAGAAGGTTTTGGTGATCATGAATAAGGAAGAAAGGATCAAAAAGTTCCCGATCGTCCGCAAAATAAGCACCTTTAAGTACTCACGTTGCTTTGCTTTTCGAAAGTAATGCTTTACTTTAGCTTTCACAGATTAAATTCGAAATTGGGATTTGTCCTTCGACTTCGCCCCGCACCGTCTGGCGCGGGGCTTCGCTCAGGATGTGCTAGATGGTGAGCTTGTCGAACCATTTCGGATTTCGTGCTTGGTACTTCGCGTTTTCTTTTAGTGTCCCTGGCAGGAATCGAACCTGCATCGAGCCCTTAGGACGGGCCTGTTTTGTCCATTAAAC
>JACOYT010000003.1 GCA_016181725.1 Candidatus Roizmanbacteria bacterium
TGGTATAAAATTGATACACCGCTTGCAGATCTTCACTCGTGGCGCCAAGCAGATACTGCGGCCGTTTCTCGAAATTTTGTAAGAGAAAGTTTCAATCTGCTTATCCCAAAATATGATGACCTCTCAAATATTCAATCAGGACGAGAAAACCCACAAGGATATCGGATGGTTGAGTTCCCCCTTTACAATGCCGTCTTTGCAGCCTTGTACAAATACCTCCCATTAACATCCCTTGAAAAGTACGGAAGATTGACAACAATGGGTTTTTCTCTCATTTTAATCGGGGTCCTTTACTATCTGTTAATTCGCGAGACAAATAGGTTTTCTGCGATAATCGGGAGCTTGATTTACGCGACATTTCCATTTTTCGTTTTTTTCTCACGTGTGGTATTACCAGAAACATTTGCGCTATCTACGACATTTCTCTCACTTCTTTCTTTGTATTTTTTCGTCTATACCAAAAATAAAGGATGGGGTGCGTTTGTCTACGTCCTTTCGCTGCTTTTCTTTGCGATCGGGGTTCTTGCAAAACCAACCGTGATTTTTTTCGCGCTTGCACATTTTGCCCTTTTTGCCCGAAAATACCGCCTCAATGTTTTTGCGAAATTCCACGTCTATTTCTTTTTCCTCCTTGCTCTCTTGCCGTTTTTCTTTTGGCGATATTATATCTTAGGCTATCCCGAAGGGATCCCTTCAAGCGAATGGCTCATCACCCATGTGAATACGTCGGAGGGACTTAAAAACATTTACTTTAGACCGGCATTTTTCCGCTGGATCTTTTATGAGCGAATTAACAATCTTATTCTCGGCGGGTTTTTGAGCGCATTTCTTATACTAGGCGTCTTGGCAAAACCAAGAAAATACTTTTTCCATAGCGTACTTTTTGCTTCAATGATCTATCTTTTTGTATTTCAAGGTGGAAATGTTCAACACGAGTATTACCAGACGCTTATTCTTCCAGCCTTGAGTATTTTTGTTGCTCTGGGAGTAAATGTAATGTATCAGCACAACAAGCTATTTGTCCCACCTGTAGTTTCGATACTGGCGGTTTGCGCAGTTTTCCTGTTTTCTTTTTTCATCTCCTTTAATACGGTCAAAAACTTCTATAATTATCCTTCCGATCTTGTAAGCATTGCAAAGATCATCAATGATCTCACTGAAGAAAATGACAAGCTGGTTACCGATACGATCGGCGACACTACGCTATTGTATTTATCAGAACGCAGGGGAGCGCCCGCACCCTATAAGGATTTGAAGGAACTTAAGAAAGACAACTATAAGTACTTTATAACATTGAATCGGGGAGTGATTTCTGATCTCAAAACTCGCGGCGAGTTTCAAGTTCTTTTTGAAAACGACAAATTCGCTATCTTCTCACTATGAAACTTTTGATGGTTACGCCCTATCTTCCCTACCCCCCTGCCTCAGGAGGCCAAATACGGACGCTCAATCTCTTAAAGTACTTGAGTCGCGGAAACGAAATTATTTTGGTTGCACTTTATAAAAAAGAAAGTGACAAAAAATACCTCTCTTATCTTGAGCCGTATTGTAAAGAAATTCACCTATGCAAAAGACCTGAAAATCCCTGGCAAATCAAAAACATTCTGCAATCTATGTTTTCGCTTAAACCCTTCCTTATCGTAAGAAATTTTTCCCCTGATGCAAAAAGAAAAATAGAGCAGCTGCTCCGTACAGAAAATTTCGACGTAATCCACTGCGAAACGTTTTACGTGATGCCGCATCTTCCAAAAACAAAAGTCCCGATCTTGTTGGTTGAACAAACAATCGAGTATGAAGTGTATCAACACTTCGTTGATGAGCTTCCGATAATCTTCCGTCTCTTTTTCTATTTTGATATCGTAAAGCTCAAATACTGGGAAAGATACTATTGGAAAAAAGCAACCACTGTGGCAACGGTTTCATTTGATGATGAAAAAATAATTAAAAGATTGGAGTCTCATATCTACCCGGTTATTATCCCAAACGGAGCCGGTGATGAAATGTTTGTATCGCGCTTCCCGCAAAAGACATTCAAAAATCCCACTCTCTTGTTTATCGGTAATTTCTTCTGGTTGCAGAATAAAGAAGCTGCTGAATACTTAGTTGAAAAAATTGCCCCGCACCTTGCAAAAAAATTTCCCCGATGCAGGGTCGTCCTCGCTGGACAGGAGGCGCAAAGACTCCAGAAATCGGAATTAAAAAATGTGACGATTGTTGATATTAGACCAGAAGATAGTAAAAAAGTAAAATCCCTTTACCAAAATGCAACGCTTTTTATCGCTCCGATTCATGGCCCCGGCGGTACTCGCCTAAAAATACTTGCTGCAATGGCTGCAGGACTCCCGGTGGTTGGAACAAAAACCGGTTTTGAGGGTTTAAATGTCGAGGATATGGAAGATGTTTTGGTTGCAAATACAAAAGAGGAGTTTGTTAAAAAAATTAAATTAGTACTTTCAAATAGAGCTCTCTATCGCAAACTCCAAAAAAATGCTTTTATCAAGGCGAAAGAAAAATATAGCTGGAATAGTATCTCAAAACGTCTTGAGATCGTCTATAAACTAATCCAAAAAGAGCATGAAAATCGGAATTGATATTTCGCAGATTGTGTATAAAGGAACCGGTGTCACACGATTTACTGAAGGGTTGACGAAAGCAATTCTCACTATTGATCATACAAACGAATGGGTCTTCTTTTTTTCTTCGTTTCGTCGCAGTCTCAATAACGATATTGCCTTATCTATAAAAAAGAAAAATTTTACGCTAATTAAATACCCCTTTCCTCCAACGCTTCTTTCCTTGCTTTGGAACGATCTTCATATCATAAACATAGAACGACTTGTTGGCCACTTGGATTTTTTTATTACCTCGGATTGGGCGGAGCCTCCCTCAAAACTAAATAAGGTAACTGTCGTGCACGATCTGGTATATTTACGATATCCGGATACCGTTGATAAACAAATCCTCAAGGTGCAAAAAAAAAGACTGTCTTGGGTTAAGAAGGAATCGGCTATCATTTTTGCCGATTCAGAAACAACAAGAAAAGATCTTATCAATCTTCTCTCAATTGAAAACACCCGTATTAAAACTATTTATCCTGGCGTTGAGGTAAACAAACCGCAAAGGTCCCACATTCAAAAAATATTGAAAAAATTTAATCTTACTTCTCCTTTTATCTTGACCGTCTCAAAAATAGAACCACGAAAAAATATCAACCGCCTAATTCAAGCATTTAGTAAGCTTCATAAAAAAAGCGCGCTTGAACTTGTTGTCGTGGGTGAGTTTGGGTGGGGGGAAGCTGTGCCGAAAGCAAGAGGCGTACACTACATTGGCTTTGTAACCGATGAAGAGCTTACTTCGCTTTATTCCTCCTGTTTGTTCTTTGTCTATCCCTCGATCTGGGAAGGCTTTGGTTATCCGATTATTGAGGCGATGGCATATGGTGCGCCGGTTACAACCTCAAATATTTCGTCACTTGGCGAAATCGGAAGAGACGCCGCCCTTCTTTTTGATCCTCAAAAGACCGATGCAATAACAGATGCGCTCAATCGTATGACAACAGACGAAAACTTAAGAAATACGCTGCGAAAAAAAGGGCTCGAACGAAGCAGAATGTTTACGTGGGAAAAATATTACAATAACATGATAGAAGCCATCAGGGAAAAGAGAGGTTAGGGTTAGGGTGAAGAAGCCTGTATGGAAGTTAGGTAAGGAAGTTGGTATTCTATATGTCATCCCCGCGAAAGCGGGGATCCAGAACTTCTGGATTCCCAATCACCCTGAACCAGAACAAAGTACGGTTCAGGGTAGTCCCGTACCGATCTTCGATCTGGTACTGGGACAAGTTGGGAATGACACCTCACCCAACTTCCTAACCCAAACCGGCTTCCTTACCCCAACCCTTACCCAACATCCTGTAAAATTAGAGCTTCACGTTTGACTTTTAATATGGTAATCGGTATAGATGGCAATGAAGCCAACGTTGAGCAGAAAGTCGGTGTGTCGGTATATACTGCATCTTTACTTGAGCAATTTCACATAAAAGCAGATAAAAATCTCCAGTTTAAGATTTTTTTGAAAAAGACTCCCTCTCCCTCTCTCCCTTCAGAAAACAATTATTTTGCGTACGAAATCGTTCGTCCTTCAGTATTATGGTCGCAAGTCGTTTTACCACTTTCGTTGCGAAAGCATAATGATCTTACGGTTTTCTTTTCTCCTGCTCACTATGCACCCCGCTTTTGTCACGTACCGTATGTGGTGACTATCCACGACCTTTCATACCTGTATTATCCAAATGAGTTTCTCAAAAAAGATCTCTACAAGCTCAAAAACTGGACAAAATATAGTGTCAAGCGCGCAAAAAAAGTCATCTGTGTCTCTCACACGACAAAACAGGATCTCATGAGATTTTATAGCGTGCCTGAGGATAAAATCGAGGTTGTATACAATGGCTATAAAAAGATCGTCAAACATTCAAAGTTCAATCCTTCGACTTCGCTCAGGATTGATGGTGAGCAAAGTCGAACCATCAACGTTCTAAGTTCTAGGTTCAAAATCAGCGCTCCATATCTGCTTTATGTGGGGACGCTGCAGCCGAGGAAAAACCTTACGACTCTGATTAAGGCTTTTGAGATGTTTAAAAAAACCAATCCTGAATTTAAACTTGTGATAGCTGGAAAAAAAGGGTGGCTTTATAAACATATCTTTCAAACCGTAAAAGATTTGAGTCTTCGAAAAGATGTGGTATTTACCGGTTATGTGTCCGATGAAGAACTTGCACGTTTTTATAGAAACGCTTTTTGTCTTGTTCATCCTTCTTTATACGAGGGATTTGGGATACCCATTCTTGAGGCGATGTCGTATGACTGTCCGGTTATTGCATCCAATACTTCAAGTTTGCCTGAAGTGGGGGGAGACGCATGTCTGTATTTTGATCCGCAAAACGTAGGAGAACTTTTCAAAAAACTCCTGTTGCTTTCTGAAAATCAGACGAAGCGTTTGGAGCTTATCCAAAAAGGAAGACAACGAATTAAGCTATTCTCGTGGGAAAAATGCGCAACCCAAACCCTTGATATTTTAAAGAATGTAGCATGAACATAAAAGTAATAAGCGGTGATTTCAATCAAAATCTCTATAATGCGCATGCGATACATCCGCTTCAGGCGTGGGAGTGGGGAGAAGCACGAAAAAAAATGGGGATTGAAGTTCTTCGATTCGGCGAATTTAGAGGAAATAAACTCATCGATGTTTATCAAGTCACACTTCATCAAATACCCTCTACGGTATATAAGGTTGGCTATCTCCCACGATCTACGATGCCATCGGATGAAGTTTTAGAGTTCTTGTACGATTTTTCAAAACAAAATAATGTGGTTTTCATCAAAATTGAACCATACGAAAGAGAAAACTCAAATGTCAAAGCTCAAATGTCAAAACTAAAGCGTCAAGCTAAAAACTACTCGATAATTGAATCAGGCCACCCTCTCTTTCCCAGGTGGACGCTCATTGTTGATCTTAGGAAATCGGAGGACGACCTTCTAAAAAGCATGAAGCCAAAGACGCGGTATAACGTAAAACTTGCACAGCGAAAGGGAGTCACGGTGCAAGAGGCGACCAATCGAGAGGGATTTGAAATCTTTGCTGCGCTCTACTTTGAAACATGCAAAAGACAAAGGTATCTCGGACATGATTACGCCTACCATCGGATGATCTTTGAAACGTTAAAAAATAACATTGTGCACATCCTCATCGCTTCTTACCAAAATACTCCCCTTGCCGCATATGAACTTTTTACCTTCGGAGGGATTACCTATTATGTCTACGGAGGTTCATCCGAGAAATTCAGAAGCGTAATGGCTTCGCACCTTCTTATGTGGGAAAGCATACGTTTTGCAAAGAAACTTGGCTCTTCTTCCCTTGATATGTGGGGATCATTACCCCCAACATATAGCGAATCTCATTCGTGGGCAGGATTTACAAGATTTAAGGAGGGATTTGGCGGAGAGTTTGTCGAATTATGTGGAAGCTACGATCTTGTGATATCTCGATATCTGTATCGCATTTACTCAACAATCTACAAGATTCGGGAGGTCTATCTAAATCTTCTCCTACGGAGCTCTTAATTCAATTTCTCGTCGTTAGACTTAGGTTTTCTAAGTTGTGCAAACTGCTTTGAGAGAATAAAAGGCTCCTGTATTTTCTTCTTTGGAAAAACCAAAGCTTCTTTCAAAACCTCATCCATATGGTTTATAAAGACAAAATTTAAGTCCGCCAAGACATACTTTGGAATATCCTCAAGATCTTTTTTGTTATCTTTTGGAAGTATTATCGTTTTTATATGTGCTCTATGTGCTCCGATAACTTTTTCTTTTACTCCGCCGATCTCCAATACTCTCCCACGAAGCGTTATCTCGCCGGTCATTGCAACGTCACGCTTCACTGGGATTCTTGTGAGTGCTGAAACCATTGCTGTCGTGATTGCAATCCCAGCAGATGGTCCATCCTTTGGTATTGCGCCTTCTGGCACATGCACATGGATATCAATCTTGTTGAAAAATTCCTTCGTCATTCCAAAAATATCCCATCGAGCCCGAATGTAGGAAAGTGCCGCTCGACATGATTCCTTCATCACATCTCCCAAATGACCTGTCAGAGTAAGCTGTCCTTTTCCTGGCATCGTTGCAACCTCTATAAAGAGAATATCGCCTCCAACCTGCGTCCAGAACATCCCTGTTGCTATACCGATCGTATCTTTCTCTTCAATAATCTGGGAGGAATATTTATAGGGTCCAATATATTTGGAAATATCCGATGAGCCAAGAGTTTTTGACTTTGTCTTTTTCTCTACAATTTCTCTTGCGATCTTTCTGAAGAGTGCTGCAATCTGTCGCTCAAGCTCTCGAACCCCTGCTTCTCTGGTATATCGTCGGATGATTGTCTTTAAAGCGTTGTCAGTTATCTTCACCTCTAAGTCTGTTAAACCATGCGCGTCCGTCTGCTTTTTGATGAGATATTCTTTTGCGATATTAAATTTTTCATCCTCGGTGTATCCTGGGAAATGAATTACTTCCAATCGATCAAGAAGTGCATCGGGAATCGTATCTAAGATATTTGCAGTGGTTATAAAGAAAACATCAGACAAATCAAAGGAAACTTCAAGATAGTGATCTGAAAATGAGTGATTCTGCTCTGGATCAAGAGCCTCAAGAAGAGCCGCGGTTGGATCGCCCCGATAATCCCTTCCCACTTTATCGATCTCGTCCATCATAAAGACAGGGTTCTTTGTTCCTGCCTGTTTAATCCCCTGAATAATTCTTCCAGGAAGCGCTCCAACATATGTCCTTCTGTGACCGCGTATTTCTGCCTCATCGCGAATTCCCCCAAGTGAGATCTTCACGAACTCCCGATTTAAGGACCGGGCGATGGAGCGCCCAAGAGATGTCTTTCCTACACCAGGAGGTCCGACAAAACACAAAATCGTCGGCTGGTATTCTTTTCTCCCTTGTTTCTTCGGCTTTGCTTTCTCCCTCTGGGATTCTTTCTGTTTTCGTAGCTCCATCACAGCAAGATACTCAAGAATCCTTTCTTTTATTTTCTTCAAGCCGTAGTGATCCTCGTTGAGAATCTTTTCAGACTGTTTAATATCAACATCGCCAGTTGAAATGGCAGACCACGGAAGCTCAACCAGCCAATCAAGATAGGTCCGTATGTAAGATGATTCCGGATTGAATTGTGACATCTGGGAAAGCCTCTTAAGCTCTTTGAAGGTTTTTTCTTCAACTTCTTTGGGCATCTTTGCTTTTTTGATTTTATCGCGGTATTCGCCTACTTCCTTATCTTCGCTTTTTGCACCCAACTCTTCTTCAATCGTCCGCATCTTTTCCCGAAGTAGCGTCTCTTTCATCCCCTGCTCAAATTTTGCCTGCGTTTTTGTGGAGATATTCTGCTCTATCTCAAGAATCCGAATTTCACGATTTATGTAGTCCACCTCTTTTTTAAGTCTCTTTTTAAGCTCTATCTCTTCTAAAAGACCTTGTCTCTCATTTTCACGAAGATCTAAAACCATCGCAACCTGATTTGAAAAATCTTGCGGTGAAGAGATGCTTAGGATGTTCATAAGAAAAATGAAGTCTATGGTCTTTCCTAAGTTGATCGCTCGCTTTATCTGCGAAGAAATATATTTTACCAGCGCCTGAATTTCTTCATCTTCCAAGCCCTCCTCTTCAATCTTCTCTACCTTCACTTCGTAATATGGGGATTCTTTGATAAACTCAACTATTTTTACTTTATCTAACCCGCGAATCAGCGCGTTTATCTCACCTTTTTCTCCAGTCACAACGTTTTTTATCGTTGCCAAAACGCCGACGTCATAAAGATCGTCTTTGGTAGGATCATCTAAGGAAGGGTTCTTCTGCATAACAAGAATGATCTCTTTGTCTCTTTTAAGTGATTCATTAATTGCAACCACGCTTTTCTGTCTTCCAAATACAAGAACATTCTCGGTAGTTGGAAAAACTACGCCGTCGCGCACGGCAACGAGGGGATATTTTTGTTTATCGGATGAGCCGATAAGTATCGCCATATTTAGCAGTATATACTAATAATTGCTAATTGTCAAATCGCAAACTATATAAACTCATCAAACAGGCTGTCGTAATCGGAGAATCTCTCTCTTGCAATCAACGTCTCCCCGTCATGTAAAATGCCTACTTGTTCATGGAATACCGGTTTTTCAATCTGATAAAGTATGCCTAATGGAAACCGCTCATTGTTCATCCCCGTCGCCTTCTCTAGGGCTTTTTGATAATTTGTCACATCGTGATTTGCATCAAGCTTATATGAGTTTTTTAGATAGTATTGGTAGGTGTTTACCTTATTAAAGGTAACACAGGGCTGCAAAATATTAATGAGCGAAAAACCCTTATGAGTTATCCCTTTTTTTATGGTATCGATCATATGATTCAGATCGCCTGCGAATGACTGTGCGACAAAGGTTGCGCCTTGAGTTAGAGCAAGCGACAATGGATATACCGGGGTCTCTATAATTCCTGCGGGTGTTGATTTTGATTTCATCCCCTGCGGAGCAGTTGGAGCTACCTGACCTGTTGTTAGCCCATACACGCCGTTATCATGGACGATTACCGTGATATCATGGTTGCCTCGACACGCATGCAGAAAATGATTTCCACCTTCTCCGTAAAAATCTCCATCGCCTACTATTAACACAATCGGCATTTTGTGATTTGCAAGCTTCATGCCAATTGCATTTGGCATTGCCCTTCCATGGAGTGCATGGATTGCATAGGCATTTAAGAAATCATTCATATTTCCCGAACAGCCTATACCAAAAACCACAAAGACAGATGATGGATCAAAACCAAGCTGTTGGAATCCTGTTTTAACTGCAGCCCCTATTCCCCAATCGCCGCAGCCAGGACACCACGTGGGGGCGTAACCAGAAAAATCTTCAATTTTAGCCATACAAGTAAAAGTCCAAATTTCTAAATCCTAATTTCAAATCAAGCTCAAAGCTCAAAATCCAAAAGACGAAGATGATGTTTTTAGTCGTTTGGATTTTGGATTTGGTTTGACATTTGAGCTTTGGATTTTGTTATTTCTTTACGTAATCTACGATCTCCTCCTGGAAGAACGGTCTTCCATCGTATTTCAAAAGTTTCTCGGCAATGTGAATCCCTGTCTCTTGTCGGAGCAATCTTCCAAACTGCGCCTGTGAGTTGTTTTCTACCAAAATATATCTTTTCCCTGCGGGAAAAAATGGCCTCACCTTTTCTTCAGAAAGCGGATAAACATGGGTAAAATGAATAAGTGCATAAGATTTCTGCTTTGCATTCAAACTTCTGAGCGCTTCCAAAACCGGACCCTTCATACTTCCCCAGGCAACAAACACAATCTCTGACCTGTCAAGATCTCCATAGACATTCGGTTTTTGAAAATGATTCGTCACATATGTCGGTAATTTCGCATTTCTTTTATCAACCTGCTTCCTGCGAGGGACGCTTTCCTCGGTGGTATGGCTATCTTCAAGATGTTCGTAGGAATTCGCCTGATAGAAATACCCTTTTACCCCAGGAATCAAACGCTCGGATATACCATCATCGGTTAGCTTGTATCGAAGATAGGTTTCTCCCTTTACCTTCGAGATGGTTTTTCCCCTGTCAATCTTATAATCCCCGATTAATCTCTTAACTATATTAGCTGGTACCGTCTTGTGTGATTCGGAAAGGTGCATATCTGACATCACGATAACTGGTGTTTGGTAAATATCTGCAAGATTGTATGCCTTCATCGTCAGCTCAATCATCTCGTATGCGTCCCCTGGCGCAAGAACAATCTTGGGGAACTCTCCGTGGCCTGCGTGCACTGCAAAAAGGAGGTCTCCTTGCTCTGTCCATGTTGGCATCCCCGTTGCAGGACCTGGTCTTTGCGAAAGAAAAATAACAATAGGAATCTCTGTTACTCCAGCAAGCGATACAGATTCAACCATGAGGGCAAATCCACCCCCTGATGTCCCAACAGAAGAACGCGCTCCAACAAAAGAGGCACCCAATGCGGTATTTATTACTGAAATCTCGTCTTCAGCATGACGGACAATGATCCCCGTCTTGTCTTGCCAGGCAGCAAGCGTACCTAAGACCGATGAGGAAGGTGTCATGGGATATGAAGCATAAAATCGGCAATCAGCCATGATTGATCCTAGAGAAAAGGCGTCATTTCCCGTCAAGACAATCTGCTTCTCTGGTGAACTTTTGCGCGAAAGATACGGCACTATATGCTTTGAGTACTTCTCCCGTACATAATCATATCCGCGCTTTGCGAAAGTTTTATTGAAAGAAACAACGCTCTCACCCTTCCTTGCGAATTGACGCTCAATAATATCATAGAGAGGAGATATCTCTCCAGACATTAAAGCTAAAGAAGCGCCAAGCGCAATGGTGTTTTTCATAACTGTCTCGCCGTTTTCCTCTTTTAGGATTTTTCTGAACGGGACTGAAACGCACTTATACTTGTCATCAAGTTCAAAATCGTCAGGATCGTAGATAACGTAGCTTTCGGGAGTTAACCTTGCTTTATGATTTTCAAATGTCTCTTTGTTAAGACATACCAAAAAGTCTATCTCTTTTTTTAGGCCGTGTACCTCCTCGTCAGAAACAATCGCTTCAAACGCATTATGCCCTCCGCGAATAAGCGAGGGATACTCTATGTAATCAAAAACACGATAGCCCAGGCGGCTTGCGATCTTTGAGAAGGTCAGACCGGTTGTCATTATCCCAAACCCGGCTTCCCCTCCTATTTTCCACAGAAAACTCGACATAAAAGGACTACTTACTTAGGAAAAATCCGCTCCCCTTTTTCATCTTCAATAATAATTGCTGAGACGGGACAAGCCTTTGCCGCCTCAATGATCGTCTCATCCGAGTCCCCCTCTGCGGTTTTAAGAATGACCGCTTTTGCCTCCTTATCAAGGGTAAACGTTTTTGCCGCAACCGCAACGCAGGTTGCTGCTCCAATGCATAAATCGCGATCGACCCATACTTTATGCTTTCTCACTTTTACGGGGCCTGATGGCTTTTGAGGATCCTTGAGATCTTGATCGTTCATAATGCCTTCCGTAATGCCTCAAGAGGTAAAAGTAAACATTTTAAGCGAACCGGACTAATTTCAATCCCGATAAGTTTAATCATAAAAGCTTTATTGAGATTAATCAACTTTTTCTTGGACTTCCCTTTTATATATTCGGTAAGGAGCGATCCTGAGGAACGCGCTATTGCGCAACTTTCCCCAGAAAATCGCGCATCCAAAACCTTATCATCTTTCAAGCGAAGCTGTATCTGTATGCTATCACCGCATAGGGAATTATATACTGACGCCGAATTTGTTGCGCCACGTAAGCTCCCAAAATTTCTTGGATTGCGATAATGATCCAATATGAATTCTCGGTACACGATGAAAATTATACAGGCTTTAGAGGAAAAGGAGAACAAGAAGTAGCAAGGCGCTTGCTGTCATAAAGAATACCCCTGCTGGCGATCCAGCAGCAGGAACCGTGGGTGCTTGGGTAGGAGCGGATGTTGACGTTGGGGTGATGGTTCCTGTTGGGGTGGGAGTGCTTTGCGCCAAGATTATCTCTGTTGGGGTCGGGGTGCGAGTACCGGTTGGCGTTGGGGTGTTTGTTGGCGTTGTGGTTAGGGTAACTGTTGCGGATGGAGTTGAGGTTGGAGTAACTGTTTCGGTTGGTGTGGCTGATGGCGTAGCCGTCGGAGGAATCTCTGGACATGGTATGCCAGTCTCACATAATCCTGCCGCCCCAATGCTTCCTGGTTTCTTTCCTTGAAACACGCAGCTATTATTCCCATCAATAGCAAAAATCAAAAAATCCGTCTGGAATGTTCCACATGCCGAACCTGTCGGATTGGTTAAGTCAACAACCACGTCGAAACTTTGTTCTGCTTCGATGGTGACGGTGTCTTCCACAATTTGTCCGTTTTCATTACATGTCCCGTACGGTTTTGTACAAAAGAACCCAAATTTCTTATACGATACCACATGAGGTTGCGATGTTATATTCGTAATGCGGTACGTTGTCTTGTATGTTGCTACGTTGTTTGTTTGATCGGGAGTTTGGGGTGGGACAAGGACTCCATTTTGTTGTTTAGACAAACGCGGACATGCTGGAATTTCCTCCACCTTTATTCCAACAAGATTACATGAATCTCTCTCTCTTGGAGCGAAAATCGCAGCTCTTTCTTGTAAGATTTGCTGCTGTCGAATAAGATATACTCCAACTCCAATCCCAACAAGAAGAACAATCGCAAGAGCAACGAGAAACCATGTTTTTTTGCTAGATTTGTGAGTAAGCGGGGTAAAATTGTAGGACTCACCCTCTTGATCCATTATTAATCATCGTAACAATGTAGGGAAAAAAAGTCAATGATAAATCACTGCGATTACTTAAAAACGGAGAGGATTTTCTGAAGCCCAGTGGCTAATCTATCGATGTCTGAAGTATTGTTGTAAAGATAAAAACTTGCGCGGGTAGTTGCGGCAACACCCAGACGTCTATGAAGTGGCATCGTACAATGATGTCCTGCACGAACACAAACACCTTCCCCATCCAAAACAGCTGCTACATCATGTGGGTGTATTTTTCCAAAACTAAACGACAGTATTCCTCCTTTATCTTGAATACTTGGCGGACCATAGATTGTTATTTTGTTCTTAAACTCTTCTTTAAGTAGTTTCTTTGCATACGCGAGCAATTTTCTCTCATGTTCATAGATGTTTTTTAATCCAAATTGTTTTAGGTATGAGAGTGCGTTTTTGAGTGCGATTGCATCAGCTATCGCAGGAGTACCTGCTTCAAACTTGTCAGGTAAAGAGGCGAACGTCGTCCCCTCAATCGCCACCTTTTGAATCATTTCGCCGCCATATTGGAAAGGAAACATCGCATTCAGCAATTCTCGCCTCCCCCATAAAATACCGACTCCGGTTGGTCCTAACATCTTATGACCAGAAAAAGCTAAAAAATCACAACCAAGCTCCTGTACCTTAACCGGAAGGTGGGGGACTGCTTGAGCGGCATCAATGACAATTATGATACTTGGATTTATCTTTTTTGCTGCCTCTGAAATTTTTTTTATTGGAAAAACAGTTCCTAATACATTCGAAACGTACGATAGAGCAAGAATTTTTGTTTTTTTTGTAATGATCTCGTCCAGATTTTTAAGATCAAGATCTAAATATCCCTCATCGGTAATATCAATCACTTTAAAGAAAGCTCCTGTTTCACCTGCCAATACCTGCCATGGGACAAAGTTCGAATGATGCTCGGCAATTGACACTACGATTTCATCACTTTCTGAAATACCAGCTCTTCCAAAACCGTACGCAACAAGATTTAGAGATTCTGTTGCGCTGCGGGTGAATACAATCTCATCTTTGCTCTGTGCGCCAATAAACTCTGCTACCAGTCTTCGTGATTGTTCATACTCTTGCGTTGCCCTTTCACTTAACTTGTAGACTCCCCTTTTAATGTTTACCCCGTACTCTTCGTAGTACTCAACAAGCTTATCTATCACTGTTTTGGGTTTAAGAGATGTCGCTGCGGAATCAAGATACACAAGATCAGGATTGTTTTTGACGAGTGGAAAAGCGATCTTAATTTTCGGTACATTAAGCATACACGGAGATATGATTATGTGGTAGTTTTTGAAGTATCTCGTTTAGGAATCCCGCAATTAGTAATTTCCGTGCTTGCTCTTTCTTAATCCCTCTTGTCTTAAGATAGTACAACTCTTCCTCGCTTAATTTTCCGGTTGTTGAACCGTGAGTACAGAATACATCGTTTGCAAGGATCTCTAAAAATGGTTCCGACTCTATGAATGTTTTAGGCGACAAAATGAGGTTCTGGTTCTTTTGATAGGCATGGGTATGTTGTCCTTCCTTTTCAATCTTAATAAGCCCTTGATAATGAAATCTTGACTCATCATCGAAAACCCCCTTAATAAAAAGGTTTGATTTTGAGGACGGCGCAGCGTGACGCTGTGTTGTATGCACTTGAAACTCATCGTTTCCTTTTCCGAAAAATAATCCGTAAATATCAAGATCAACGTCTGAGGCTTTTATCTCAAACGTAAAATCACCCGAAATATTCTGCATAAAAGCAACATATTTCCCCGCCCTATCCAAGATTAACTTCTTCTTAGATTGTTTATTTAAATCAATAAAACGCATAGAGTTTTGCTATGAAACGGGTGACGCGGTCGGAAGGGTTCCCGACAGCGCGCAGTCCTCGAGCACTGGCGGGAAGGAGACCGCGGCAGGACCCGTTTCATAAAAATTATCCAACGCTTCCTGTCATCTCAAGCTGTATAAGTCTATTCATCTCGATTGAATACTCCAAAGGTATCTCTCTTGCAACAGGTTCGATAAATCCGTTCACAAGCAAAGTCTCTGCATCAGGCCGCTTTATCCCGCGTGAAGCCAAATAGAATAATTTCTCATCCCCAAGCTTTTCAACCGTTGCTTCATGCTGAACCGCGGTATTGCTTTCTTTGATCTTCATGTAAGGATAGGTATCGGATCGGGACTTCTCATCAAGAATCAGTGCATCGCATGAAACAAATACGTTTGAATTCTTTGCGCCTGGACGAACCATTACCAATCCGCGGTATGAGGTTCTTCCGCCGTCTTTTGATACAGATTTTGAAATGATTCGTGATGAGGTATTTGGGGCAAAGTGAAACATCTTGGCGCCAGCATCTTGATGCTGATTACGCCCTGCAAAAGCCATGGAAAGAACCTCTCCACGCGCGCCTTTACCATACAAATATACGCTCGGATATTTCATGGTTACTTGGCTTCCGATATTACAGTCTATCCACTCCATGATTGCGTCTTCATCAGCCCGCGCTCGTTTTGTAACTAAGTTGTAGACATTGGTACTCCAGTTCTGAACGGTGGTGTAACGAACTCGTGCGTTTTTTTTCACAAAAATCTCAACCACTGCTGCGTGGAGTGAATCTGCTGCATAGACAGGAGCAGTACACCCCTCAACATAGTGCACGCTTGAGCCCTCCTCAGCTATGATGAGAGTCCTTTCAAATTGACCAAAACGCTCGGCGTTGATTCTGAAGTATGCCTGAAGTGGAAGCTTCACGTTTGCTCCTTTTGGAACATATACAAAAGAGCCTCCGGACCAAACGGAAGAATTCAAAGCGGCGAACTTATTATCATGAGGAGGGATTAACGTTCCGAAATACTCGCGCACAATCTGGGGATATTTCTTTAATCCGGTATCCATATCGCAAAAGACAACACCCTGTTTTTCAAGTTCTTTTTGAATGCTCTCGTACACAACCTCGCTCTCATACTGGGCGCTTACTCCTGCTAAGAAATTTTTCTCGGCTTGGGGAATCCCGATTCGATCATATGTCTCTTTGATCTCTCTTGGGAGATCTTCCCAGGAGGAAACCTGTTTTTCGGTTGGCTTAATATAGTAATATATCTCGCCAAAATTAATTCTTGAAAGATCTGCACCCCAATCGGGCATTGGCTTTTCGCAAAATATTTTATACGCTTTGAGACGAAACGCCCGCATCCACTCCGGCTCTCCTTTTATCTTTGAGATTGTTCTGACAATATGCTCTGATAACCCTTTTTGAGCTTTATATACGTGTTTCTCTGGCATCGAGAACCCATACCGATATTCAAAATCTAATCCGGTCGTTTGATCTTGCATAATTAGTTTTTAGTTTTACGCTGTCCTTCGATTATACTCAGGATCTTTCTGGATCTTGAGCTTGTCGAAAGATAGTTTTGCGCTTTGAGTTCAGCATTTCGTATCCCGCCTTCTCGATCTTGTCAGCCAAAGTATGTTTTCCAGTTTTCACCAGTTTCCCATCGCCAAGTACAAGCACTTCGTCCGGTTTTAAATATCGCAATATTCTGTTGTAATGGGTAATGAGAATATAGGTTTTTCCTTTGCGATTTTTCTTAAGAAAAGTTGCAATTGTCTTTAATGCATCTACATCCACACCGGTATCAATCTCATCAAAAATCATAAGGTCCCTGTCTAATAATACAGCCTGCAATATCTCAAGTTTTTTCTTTTCTCCTCCTGATGTACCATCGTTTAATGAACGCGACAAAAGATCTTCTGGCATATGAAGTTCTTTTGCTACTTGTTTTGCCTTCTTTCGCATGGCTAGGACATCCAGTTTTTTTGACAAGGCTACCTGAAGAAGTTGCAACACGGTAACTCCGGATAAAGGAAGAGGGGATTGAAAAGAAAGGAAAAGCCCTCTCTCTGCTCTCTTGTATGGTTCCAAACCGTTTATCTTTCGCCTCTTAAAGATAATCTCTGATTTTGAAGAAATCTTATAGACGGGATGGCCCATTATTGAAAAAGCCAATGAGGACTTTCCGGAGGCGTTTGGTCCCATTACGGCATATATCTTGTTCTTCTTAAACGTATAGGTTATATCCTCAAGAATTTTTTTATTTTGGGCCGATACAGAAAGATTTTTAATAGTTAGCATAAAACTGTCTTGAGAGGAATTTTTTTTAATTCCCGAACCAGTACATGATTGAGTTTGTTTCGTAAGTAACTTTTATGTATGCAGATTGTCTCCCATGGACACTGATATGTTTTGTCTAAGCATTTAACCATTTCTAAATCACCTTCAAAAAGTTTCAAAAAGTCGTATAAGTTCATCTTCAAAAACCGTTTCGCCAGCTTGTATCCACCAATCTTCCCTTCCTGGGAAATTAATATTCCGCCTTTTACCAAACGCGAAGCAACCCTTGCAAGAAATCGCTCTGGCAGTCTCAACACTCTATTTATTGCAGATAAGGGAATGAAGTCTTTTTCTACAATAAGTTTAGATAGCATCAAGAAAGCGTAGTCAGTCTCATTGTGTATCGTTAACATATACCAATTTAGTAATAGTTTAGAAGATTCGCGTATAAAAGTCAATACGCTGCTACTTGCTTTCACCTAGTCGCAGTCTGGGAACACGATCCAATCTACCGAGGTTTTTGAGAAACTGTCCTTTCTTCGCTCGGTAATAGGCGGCAACGCCAACCATTGCTGCGTTGTCGCCGCAAAGATAGGGATAGGGAGGGAAGATGACACTCCCACGGTATTTTTCGGTCAACGCTCGCAATCGTGTCCGCAGGTTGTAATTTGCAGAAACACCACCCCCAACGACAATACGATTTATTCCTGTCTGACGTATTGCGGTTTCGGTTTTTTTGACGATACTATCAAACACTGCCTCCTGAAAAGAGCTTGCAAGCTCTCGTATATGACGCCGAGCCTTCTCTTTTCCCTTTTTTTTCAATAAGTAAAACAAAGATGTCTTCAGTCCAGAAAATGAGAAGTTAAGGTCTTTCGACTGTATCATCGGACGTGGAAGCAGGTAAAAATCTTTATTTTTAACCTCTTGTGAAAGTCTCTCTATAACCGGACCGCCTGGATAGCCTAAACCAAGCATCTTTGCCGCCTTATCAAGCGCTTCTCCTGCGGCATCATCGACTGTCTCACCAAGAATCTGATATGTTATGTGATCCTTAAAAAGAACAAGCTCGGTATGACCGCCTGAAACAAGCAGTGTAAGATAAGGGAAACGAAAGGGCCTTTTTGGATTCCCTCTGCTGTTTTGTGTGAAACATGAATAGATGTGCCCTTCCATATGGTTTACGGGAATAACCTTCTTGTTGTATCTTATTGCTAACTCTTTTGCCTTGTTTATCCCCACCTCAAGCGCAATCGCCAGCCCTGGCCCATAAGTTACAGCAATGTGATCGATGTATGAAGTTGTGGCATTGATAAAATTTTGGTGGGTGACGCGACTGGAAGGGCTCCCGACAGCGCGCAGTTTTTTACGAGCACTGGCGGGAGGGAAAGTCGCGGCAGGACCCGCCAAAATTTTATTAGTCAGCGCAAATTTACGAAGCGCTTCCTCAATCACAAAGTCAATTCTTTCCTCATGCGCGCGCTTTGCCAAAGACGGCACCACCCCACCCCATTTTTTATGGATTAAAACTTGAGAATATACCGCGTTGCCAAGGACTCTTCTTTCAGAAGTCACAGAAGCTGCAGTCTCATCACAGGACGTCTCAATAGCCAGGATAACCATAATTAAATCTCAAAACTCAAATGTCAAATCTCAAATCTAAATCGAAAATCTTAAATTTTTTAAATTGGTTTGCTAGTTTTTAGTTTTACGTTGTAGTTTTGCGCTTTGCTTGCCCTGCGAAGTCCGAAGGACGAAGCGGGGAGTTTTGCGCTTTGAGTTTTTGTTTAACATCTAATATATCTATCTCTCTCGATCCCTCGTTAGCATATCTAATCTTCACATACACGACTTCCCCTTTTTTCTTCAACATCTCAAATATCGGCCCTACCTTCTCTCCCCATTCAAAACAGAGAAGATTTCCTTTTTCCAGATACTTTTCCAATCCCAAGTATTTAAATTCTTCAGCTTCCTCAAGTCTATACAAGTCAACATGAACCAATTGTTTTATTGGTTTTTTTTGAATCTGGTATTCGAAATAGATAACAAATGTTGGAGAAATAATATTTCGTATTCCAAAATACTCCCCTATTCCTTTTACAAAAATTGTTTTCCCGACACCAAGCTCTCCCTCGATGATAAAAACAATCGGCTTTTGAGGTTCGTTTACTAGAATTTTCTGAATTAAGTATTGTGCGATTTTTTTTGTCTGGATTGGAGCGTGGGAAACAAACGTCTGTGCGTCTTTGACTGTTATGTCGCCTTTGCGGATGACTGTTATCGTTGGTAAGGTGAGATCTATAATAGTTGAAGGCTTGTTTCTGGGAAGTTTCCCGGCATCAACGATAAGATCAATAAGTTTTTTCTTCTTCATGGAAATCTCCTTCAGAAATGATCCTATCGTATAATGGGGAGGACGCCCAGATATGTTGGCAGATGTCGCAGTTACCGGGCGATGGCACGATGAAACAAGTTTTGTAACCGGATCGTAGTTTGGTATTCGCACTCCAAGTGTTCCAGTTTCTGACTCAAGGAGTTTTGAAACAGTATGCTTTGAAGTCAACACCATGGTGAATGGGCCGGGAAGAAGCCTATCAAGAGTTGCTAACGTATCTTTCTTTATCCTAACTATTTCTCCCAACATCTTAAAATCGGAAACAAAAACCGAGATGGCTTTGCCGGCAGGACGACCTTTGAGGGCAATAAGCTTTTCAACAGCTTTCACATTCTTTGCATCCACGAGAAGACCATAGACCGTATCTGATGGGAAAACAACCAAACCACCGCCTTTTAAGACTCTTGAGGCTTCTCTGATCACCGATGATAGATTATCTTGATAAAGCTTGATTAGTTTCACCTTCTGCGCAGCAATTTTATCAGAAATCTGCTAAAATTACTGCTATGGCAAACAAGAAAAGTCCCAAAAGCAGCGATATAAAAAAAATAGCAGAGTTCAAATTCAATCTCGATGCAAAAACTATTTTTATCTTTCTTTTTGTGGCACTATTTTTTATTTTTGCCTTCCGCTCACTGTCCCAAACGGCAAAACAAGTAGTTCCTGAAAAATCAATAACAACGGTTGTCAAAGAGATCAAAAGCGGCAAGATTAATAAGGTTGAAATCATCGATAATAAAATTCTCGTCCATTATAAGGATAACAAGCTTGCTCTCGCCTACAAGGAAACCGGAGATAGTTTCTTAAAAACGCTCAAGGACTCCGATGTTAATCTTGAAAAAATCAATGTTGTGGTCAAAGACACCCAAGGATCAGCCGGTCTCATCAACTTTCTGGGCAATCTCATCCCGACCATACTTATGATCGCATTCTTCATTTTCCTTTTCCGTCAAGCAAGAGGAGCACAGGAATCTGTTTTTTCTTTTGGTCAGGCACGCGTAAAAAAGTTCTCAAAGGACAATCCGAAAGTTACCTTCAATGACGTTGCTGGCGTTGATGAGGCAAAAAAAGAGCTCGAGGAAGTTGTCGACTTTTTGAAACATCCTGAAAAATACAAGAAGCTCGGTGCGCGAACCCCCAAAGGAGTCATTCTTATTGGACCCTCGGGTTGCGGAAAGACGCTCCTTGCCAAAGCCGTTGCTGGTGAAGCAGGGGTTCCTTTCTACTCAATTGCAGGATCGGAGTTTATGGAGATGCTTGTTGGGATTGGTGCAGCACGGGTAAGAGACTTATTCGCAACCGCAAAAAAAAGCGCCCCCTCCATAATCTTTATTGACGAGGTCGATGCGATTGGTCGTGCAAGATCAATTGGTGTCATGCCTTCGCATGATGAACGAGAGCAAACCTTAAATCAGATCTTGGTTGAGATGGATGGGTTTACGCCAACTGAACAAGTTGTGGTTGTTGCAGCAACCAATCGAGGTGATCTTCTCGATACTGCTCTCCTTCGGCCTGGACGTTTTGATCGAAGAATTATCGTTGATTATCCTGACCTTCAGGGAAGAAAGGCGATTATACAAATCCATGCACGGGGTAAACCATTTGACGCGGATGTTGACTGGGATAAGGTTGCCAAAAGGACCGTCGGATTCTCCGGCGCCGATCTTGAAAACATGCTTAATGAAGGAGCAATTGACGCCGCTCGTCAGGGAAAAACCAGGATCTCAATCGCAGATCTTGAGGAGGCTGCAACAAAGGTAAAGCTTGGTCCCGAAAAAAAACGTCTTCAATCGGAGTTTGATAAAAAACTCACTGCGTATCACGAGGCAGGACACGCGGTTATATCTCATTTCCTTCTGCATACCGATCCGGTCCATAGAATCTCAATTGTCTCACGCGGTATGGCGCTCGGATTCACGCTAACACCGCCTGTTGCGGATAAGCTCCATGAGACAAAAACACACCTTATGGAAAAAATCACCGTAATGATGGGGGGGAGAGCGGCAGAGGAGTGCGTATTTGGCGAGATTACAACCGGTGCGGCAAATGATTTTGATCAGGCAACTCAGATAGCAAAAGCTATGGTCATTGAGTACGGGATGAGTGATCTTGGACCTATTAATTTCGGTCCGACGTTAGATATTACTGAATTTGGTAAAGGATATTGGACTGATAACAAAATCTCACAAGAGATGCTTGCAAAAATTGATGCGGAGGTGAAAAAACTTGTGACCTCATCATACGAGCGCGCTTTTGAACTCATTAAGGAAAAGAAAAAATACCTTGATAAAGTTGCGCAAGAATTGATTGCGAAAGAAAGTCTCGATCAAGACGAATTTGAAGCGATAGTTGGAAAAAAACCGAAACTTAATTAATGGACACCCTACTTCTTATTGACGGGAATGCCCTCTTATATCGCGCCTTCTTCGCTCTTCCCTCTTTTAAAACCAAGGACGGTACTCCAACCAATGCGATATACGGTTTTTTTACCATGCTCTATCGGGCTTTGTCTAACTTTCATCCTCAATATATCGCCGTATGTTTTGATACTCCAAAACCAACCTTTCGCCAAAAACTGTACGAGGAGTATCAAATACAACGACCGAAAATAGCCGATGAACTTAAGATTCAGTTTCCGCTATTGAAAGATCTTCTTAAAAAAGGTGGGGTTTTTCAGATCGAAAAAGAAGGATACGAGGCGGATGATGTCATTGGGACAATAGCACGCCGCGTGAGAAAGAGCAAGATCAAAACTCTCGTCTTAACCGGGGATCGCGATATCATGCAAGTAGTAGACAAAACTGTCTATGTCGTTACACCACAGATTGGCGTAACTCAAACAAAGATTTACGATGAAGGAGGAGTTGTTGAGAAATTCGGTGTGCATCCAGAACAGATTGCAGATTTTAAAGCGCTCGTTGGAGATCCTTCCGATAACTATCCAGGGGTCAAAGGAATTGGGCCCAAAACCGCAGTAAGACTTCTTAAGCGGTTTAAAACCATAGAAAGGCTTCTTGCAAACCTTGATGAGGTACAGGACGAAAAGTTAAGAATGCTATTAAAAGAAAACAAGAAGAATATCGTTCTTTCTGGGAAATTGGCACGGATTGTAACTGATGTAAAGCTTGACTTCAAGCTGGACAAGACCGCGTTTTCTGGATTTAAACAAGACCTCAAAGAGGGACTTTCTAAACTCGAGATGAGATCTCTGATCGCGCGATTCTTTCCCGAAGGGAAAAAAGAAAAAGAAGACCTTTCTCCCGACATCCAAATCAATTTATTCTAATGTATGTGCGGGATTTTTGGGTATGTTGGAAAAAGACCAAAAATATCTTCAGTCATCCTCAATGGTTTAAAAAAACTTGAGTATCGAGGCTACGACTCATGGGGAATATCGGTCAAAAATAAAGGAATACTTGAGGTTGAAAAGCATACTGGAAAGATCGAAAACGCCAGGATACGTTTGCCAGGAAGCAATCTCGGTATAGGTCATACCCGATGGGCCACCCATGGCAAAGTTACGACAGCCAATGCTCATCCCCACCTCGATTGCACCGGAAAGATCGCATTGGTACATAACGGAATAATTGAAAACTTTCAGGAATTAAAGCGTGTGCTCGCCGGAAAAGGCCATATCTTTCAATCAGAAACCGATACCGAAGTAGCTGTGCATCTCATTGAGGAATATGTGAAAAAAGATGGGTTTGCTATCTCTGTTCGCCAAGCCTTCCAGAAGCTCAAGGGTCTCAACGCGATTGTTGCATGTTATGCGCCCTCCGCAGAAATCGTTGCTGCTAAAAATGGTTCTCCACTTATCGTCGGGGTGGGAAGGAATGAATTTTTCATAGCCTCCGATGCAACAGGAATTGTCGATAACACAAAAAAAGTGGTCTTCCTTAATGACCATCAAATGGCTATCCTAGGGATGACATTGAAAATAATCCAACTTAAAAACGGTAAGCAAATAAAACCTCAAGTGACGCTACTTGACTGGAAATTCGAAAAAGCAAAAAAAGGCAAATTTAAGCATTTTCTGCTAAAGGAGATTCATGAACAGCCAAAAGTTATTGAACATATAGCCTACAACCATTCTTCTTACGTAAAACAATTAGCCAAATTGGTCAACGTCGCCTTTGGAACCTTTATGGTTGGATGTGGTACTGCTTCCTATGCGGCGCTTGCAGGAACTTATCTTTTTTCATCGGTTGCAAAAAAACATGTCAATTTCACAATCGGATCTGAATTCAATTACCTGGAAGATTACCTCACACCCGACAGTTTGATCGTTGCCTTCTCACAGAGCGGAGAAACCATCGATGTTATTGAACCTGTTTCAAATGCCAAGCGAAGAGGTGCAAAAATTGCCGTTGTCGTAAACACTTTGGGATCGACTCTCTACCGGCAGGCTGATTACAAATTCTTACTTGGAGCAGGACCGGAAAAAGCAGTCGTTGCAACAAAAAGCTTTATCGCCAAGATTGCGCTTCTCATTTTAACAGCACATGAGCTTTCTGATAAACAATCTGAAGGCAAAAAACTTCTCGTTGGGGCGGCTAAAAACGTGGTAGAGATACTTAAAAAGAGGTATGTCGAAAAAATTCAAGCTCTAGCAAAAGAGCTTAAAAACGTAAAACATATATACCTTATTGGAAGGGGCTTATCATACGTATCTTGTCTTGAGGCAGCTCTTAAGATTAAGGAAACAAGTTACACCCATGCTGAAGGGTTTGCCGGAGGAGAATTAAAACATGGAGCAATTGCCCTTATTGAGAAGGGAACTCCTTGTATTGTTTTTGCTCCGAATGACGAAACTTACGAGGCCATTGCGAGCAATGCACAGGAACTAAAAGCACGAGGAGGTTTTATTGTCGGAATCGGACCAAGAGACAACTCTGTGTTTGACCGTTTCTTCAAAACCGCGAATCTAAAACATGCAACGATGATTCCGCAGATTGTGATCGCGCAGCTTCTTGCTTATCATCTTGCAATTTCAAAGGGAATAAGCGATCCTGATAAGCCAAGAAATCTGGCAAAAAGCGTAACCGTGAGATAAAGGCCGTCAAGATATTAGTTTTATAATCGCAGATGCCAGTTTATCCGGATCATG
>JACOYT010000028.1 GCA_016181725.1 Candidatus Roizmanbacteria bacterium
CGCCACTCGCGCGGCGATTTGTTTCTGTTCAATGACATAACGCGCAATCGCAACGGCAAGATGAGTTTTGCCGGTGCCGGCTTTTCCAAAGAGAATAAGTCCGGTATTCGTCTGAGGAGTGAAATCTTCGGCATATTGTTTTGCGGCCTCATAAATTTTCCCTCTACGCTGCGAGTTAAATGAATCAAATGTCATGTCGCGCATGATTCCTCGCATGCCCGACGCCTCAAAAAGCCGAACGATTTTCTCCTTGCGTTCCCGTATTGCTATTTCGCGTTCTCGTTCTTCTGCCACGATCTTAGAACATAGTTCGCAGTGCTCTTGTTGGCGCCAACCAATAAAGATGAATTTTGGTTTTGCCTCCTGCCCACATCGTTTGCAGTTAGTTGAAGGCGGCGGTGGGCCCGGGTCTTTTTTAGTGAAGTCCAATTTTTCCATGTTAATCTTTTAATGCTTCTAATTGATCGTATTTGCTTTCGGCTTCCGGTTTTTTGTTTGGCTTCAAGTTGAGTAGTTTATCTATGCGCTCATCGTTCTTGAAAAACCATTCGACTCCTTGATGAGAATTATTCTCCATCCACCACTTACTTTCGCTGAAATTATCTATCGCCATTAAAAGCTCTTCCGTTGTATAATTCTCAAGTCGCTTTTTTATCTTCGCCTTTCCTCCGTTTGTTAATCGGGAAGAATTACGGATTTTTTCCGTATAGTGCGCATATATTTTCTTCAATAATTCTTCGTCAATTCCTTTTTCTTTATTACCAACAGGTGCACTCTTTTCGAGCATGGGTTGCAAGCTTTCGGCCTTATGTTGAAAGCTTTCATCAGGTGAACCCTTTCTTTTTTGGGAATAAAAATCTATATTCAACTTCCAAAGATCGACTATTTCATATTCGTGAGTAACTTGATTTGTTCTGCCTATCGGCCGGCTACCGATTTTTCTGATCCATCCTCTTTGTTCAAGTTTTTTCCTGTATTTCCTCACCGTATTTGGCGCAACCCCCATCATTTTTGCGATTGTTTGCGGCGAAGCCCAACAACTTCCCGTCTCGCTCGCAATCCTTTTCATGACAAGATAAAGGCTTTGCTCGTAGGCGCAGCTGTGGTTTACGATAAAATACGGGATCATCGCAAAATATTTTCTGTCGTTGCTCGCGTCTTTGATTTTGAAGTTACCGTTTTTCATGGCTGGGTTTCTTGGGTAATTCCACGCGGCCAAAAGCAGGGTCGCTGTAAACGGCCTGATAGAGTCGCACTAAACGATTTGCTTTGTCGCTTGCTTCTTCGTCTGTTAATTCGATTTTGTAGCTTCGCTTGTAGATTTGCTTAAATTCTTCAACTGCTTTTTTCGGTAACATGTAGTTCTCAACTTTTTTCAAGACCTCTTTTTCGAGACCTCAACGAAAAAGAGGTCGTGGTATTCAAAGAAAATGCAAAGAATATTGCGATTCTCTCTGATACCCCCGACCCCTGGGGATAGACAGCTAAGGGAGTTTTTTTATTTTGTTAGTTTTTAATGCCCCTAACTGCGTGGATTATTCAGTTTTTCACTTCAACGGTTTCTCATTTAATTCTTTAACAAGTGAACCGCGAGAGATTTTTTCCCGGATGTATTTCATCATTTCAGTTTCTCGATCTCTCATCCAAATAGCCAACTCCCTTAAATCAATCGGGGAGAGGCCGGTTTTTCTAAGTTCAGATAAAATTGCAAGCTGGATTGTGTTGGCGCCACTAAACCTACGCCACGCATTTTGAGAATCTCGCTTTTGAGTCGGAAGGAGGCCCTTGCTATCCCATTCGGAGAGCTGGCGACGACTAAGACCGGTGATTTTCTTCACCTCCAAAGGAGCGAGGGTTCGCTCTATCATACTTGTTAGCACCCCGAGCCGCTTATGATATTCGTTCTCAACTATTTTGTTTTTTGTTTGTTTTCCCATAAATGCAACTTGCACTGTGTCGTGCACTTTTATCTTAACAAACCAAAGCGCACGGTCAAGTGCGCTTTGTGTGGATAACTCTCAAATGTAAACTAACTCGAGATTTAGTATCTATCTTGCAATCCAATGCAAACTAATCCGATATAATCCGCTATATTCAAAATAGCGCGATTCGCAAACAGTAAATCGACCCCAAAACCCCTTATTTAAGGCACGAAAAGGAGTTGCCGGCGCTCTATATCAGTAGAGTGATATAGTGGCGGTTCTCTTACCCGCACTTGCTTAAGATATTGGTCTATGCTAATATATGAACTGGAGATAACCTTTAAGGTTACTTCCAGTATAAATATGGACAAAAAACCTAAAAAAGGCGAATACTTGGACATTTTGTTAAGATCCCCTAAAACCATCTTTTCAACCAAAGATGCGGCTTTGTTGTGGGCAGAAGAAAGAGAGAGTACCGTCAGTGCTAGATTAAACAAGTATGTTAAGGCCGGAAAATTGATCGGGGTTCGTCGCGGTTTGTATGCCAAAGATAAAAATTACGACAAGTTTGAGTTGGCTACGAAAATCTATACCCCCTCATACATCAGCTTCGAGACCGTCTTGGCTAAGGCCGGAGTAATATTTCAGTTCTATAGTCAGGTTTTTGTCGCCTCATACATCACAAGAGAAGTAGTTGTAGATAGCCAGACCTACTTATATAAAAGAATTAGGGATCAGATTCTCACCGATCACACAGGAGTAGAAGCAAAAAACAGCTATTATATTGCCTCTCCCGAGAGGGCGTTTTTGGATATTGTTTACGCAAGCAAGGGTTATCACTTCGATAATTTATCGCCTCTCGATTGGGCGAAAGTTTTTGAGATTTTGCCTATATACAAAAATAAAAGCATGGGAAAGAGGGTGAGAAAGTATCATAAGATAGTTAGTGAATCTAAATAAAAATATGGCGCTCGATATCGCAAGACACAAAAACATACTCATCAAGATCCTTAAAGATCTCTACACCGACACCGGCATCGGTCCTGTTTTGGGTTTTAAAGGCGGGACGGCCGCTTATTTGTATAACGGGTTGAATAGAGAATCGCTTGACCTAGATTTTGATCTCTTGGACGAAACGAAGGAAGATCAGGTATTTGAAAAAATAGAGGCTGTTGCGAAAAATTACGGAAAGATAAAAGAACATAGAAAAAAGAGATACAATCTTTTTCTTTTACTTTCCTATGAGGACGAGGCGCCCAATATTAAGATTGAGATAAATCGCAGGGAGTTCGGATCAAAATACGAAGTAAAATCTTATCTCGGAATTTCCATGAAAGTTATGATCCGCGAAGATATGTTCGCTCATAAATTGGTTGCCATGTATGAGAGGATGGGTGCCGCAAACCGCGATATTTATGATGTTTGGTTTTTCTTGAATAATGACTGGCCTATCAATAAAGAGATTGTCGAAAAAAGAGCCGGGATGCCTTTCAAGGACTTTTTGCAGAAATGTATTGAGGCACTTGAAAAACTTCCCGATCGCGGCATTCTTGCCGGTATGGGCGAGCTTTTGAATGAAAAACAGAAGGCGTGGGTAAAGATCAATTTACGGAAAGACACGATTTTTTTGCTGAAAGCGGCGGCACTCGATAGGTATTCGGAAGTTTTTACCATTGGCTCAAACAGAAACTTAAAGTACACAAAAGCCCCCGGCCACACATTTTCCGGAGCAGACAAACTTATTACTTCCTATTCAGAAGTGAAGAATGCGCCCATACAAGAAATCAAAAGACAGAACGATGAAACATTGGCTGTAAGGGTGATAAGTGATACTACCGGGCATGAAGCGAACTGTTACATTCGTTCTCTTAATGACGAAGGCATAAAAGAATTGAGCATCATTACGGAGACAGCATCAGAGTTTATTGGCAAGACATACGATGCATTCTTAAATCACAAATTCAAGAAATAACTCATGCCAACAAAAACTAAAACCAAAAAAGAGGCTTACTGGCGGTGTAAAAAGTGTGGCGATGAGATTTACTGGAATACGCATAAGAAAATGGTTATGTGCAAATGCGGCGCCCTTGGAGTCGATGGGTGCGAGTTTTATTTGCGGCTCATCGGCGATGAAAAAGATCGCGAAGAAGTTAAAAGAACTAAAAAGTAAAACATGAATTCCGATCTAACATTTATCACAAACGAAAAGAATAAACAGCTCAAGCAAAGAATTGCCGAGCTTATTAAGAGTAGCAAGGAGTTGAGATTTCTTGTCGGCTTTTTCTATTTTTCCGGCATAGACGAATTATACGAGGCACTAAAAAGCAACCCTTCGTTTCAGGTTGATGTTTTGGTCGGGCTTAATACCGATAGAACCATTCACGGCTTAATTGAGTATCCGGACACAAACACAAATATCACGGATAGGGAGAGGGTAGAAAAATTCTTTGAATCAATTGCAAAATCAATTAACTCCGACGAGTTTGATACGAAGGAATTTTACGAGCGAGTGAAGTTTTATTTGGAACTTATAAAATCCGGAAAATTAAGAATTCGTAAAACTCTAAAGCCGCATCATGACAAGCTTTACATTTTTAACATCAAAGACGAGCTAAAGTCGCTCAAAAAATCCGTGCTTATTACAGGCAGCAGCAATTTAACTCGCTCCGGTCTTTCCACACAAAATGAATTTAATGTTGAAATCAGTGATCACGGAACTGAAGAAGCAAACGATTATTTTGAAAGAAATTGGAACGAGGCCGTGCCCATTACGGAAATACCCACTTATCGGGACAGATTAATCAACTTAGTTGAAAATAAAACGCTTATTGCTGATATCACTCCTTTTGAGGCATTTGCGTTCGTGTTAAAAAATTATCTCGATGTGCAAGGCCAGCAAAGAGTAAAGGAAAGTGTCAAAGAATTGCTTGAGCGTAAAGGATATAAGCCGTACCAATATCAGCTCGATGCCGTTTCGCAGGCTCTCAATATCATCAATAGCCCAGACACACCCAATGGTTTAATTGTTTCTGATGTCGTGGGCCTTGGTAAAAGTATAATTGCATCTCTGATTGCAAAGAGCTTGGGTAAACGAGGGATAATTATCTGCCCGCCGGGACTTATTGGCGACGAAAACAAAAGATCCGGCTGGAGAAAATACAAAGAAGATTTTGAGCTTCACGATTGGGAAATACGCGCCTGCGGTCTCGAAAATCTTGAACGGACGCTGGAGCTGGTAAAGGAGAATAATGAATACGAGGTTATTATCGTGGACGAGGTTCACCGCTTCAGAAATCAGGATACGGAGGCGTATGAGGCATTGAGTAATATATGCCGAGATAGAATTGTTATTTTGCTTTCGGCGACACCATTCAGCAATACTCCTGCTGACATCTTCTCTCTGCTTAAGTTATTCGTAGTGCCCGGAAAATCAAAAATTAGTTTGGATGACGATTTAGCGAGCCGCTTTAGATCATACAACAGCGCGTTCAAAAAACTGTCCGGGATTAGAAAGGACTTTAAATCTCCGGATAAACAAAAACGAAGTCGCGCGGCCGCTGATTATGAAGCTATGTTCGGAGATAAGAAAATCGAAGCGAATAAACTTAAAGAGCGGGTTCGTTATCTTTCAAATAGCATCCGTCAAGTTATAGAGCCGGTTCTTATTCGCCGCAATCGCATTGATCTTAAAAAAGACCCTGTTTATTCAAAAGAGGTTTATGATTTGTCTGAAGTTAAAGACCCCAAAGAGCTGTTTTTTGAAATGACAGATAAGCAGTTGGATTTCTACGACAGCATAACAAAAATATATTTTGGGGATGACAAGGAAAGCCGCAGATTTACCGGCGCAATTTACCGGCCGTTTTACTACGAGTCCGGGCAAGACGAATTTGAAGAAAAAGATCTCGAGAAAAACCGAGAATTCCTCATGCAGTCAAACTTGTTTGATTTCATGAGGCGGTTGTTAGTTAAAAGATTTGAAAGCTCTTTCGGTGCGTTCTCCAGAAGTATAGAGAATTTCTACAAAATTACGGACAAGGTTCAAAAGTTTATTGAAAACTCCGGCGGTAAATTCATTCTGGATAGGAAATTGATGGACAATATTTATGAGGAGGATATAGACGAGATTGATAAACAACTCGAAGAATATGATCAAAAGTTAGGAGAGGGCAAATATCCGAAATCATATAAAATCTATGAGGTTGGCGATTTCAAGCTTAAAGAACAATTTTTGCGGGACATCGAATCAGATAAAAAGCTTTTTGGAGAGCTTCTCGATACGCTAAAGACATTAAGGTTGGTGGACGAGGACCCGAAATTCGACAAGCTCGTTGCGGAAATGCGGTCATTGATGTCTGCGGAACATCCCATCTCCGAA
>JACOYT010000041.1 GCA_016181725.1 Candidatus Roizmanbacteria bacterium
GATTTTTGAGGCGTAACTTTTCTTTAGCTTAATCCAGTTCCACCCGCGTGCGCCCGGCTGGTATACCCCTTCAAGGCGCTTTGCAACAATCCCCTCCAGCCCCTTCGAAACCGCATCCTGAAATATGAACTCCAGCTTCTTTGGATCATCGGTCAAGATCTCCGATGCCACAAGAATGGTATTTTTAAAGACGTCCTGTGAGGTTTTAATGCTTGACACAAGCTCCTTTCTTCTTTGCCGGAACGGTTCATTTATGTAGTTTTTTCCGTTCTTGAGGAGAAGATCGAATGCAAAAAACTTCAAGGGAATCTCTTTTGCCTTTTCCTCGATCCCATATTTTCTCTTCCGCTGCACTGTCTCCTGAAATGGGAGAAAATTTCCTGAGTATGGATCGAATCCTATCGCCTCTCCCTCAAAAATAAGCTCGCCGGCTGAAATCTGTTTTTTTATCCCCAAAACCAGGTCCGGATACATATAGGAGACGTCCTCCAGATTTCTTGAAAAAAGCCTCACCTCCCCACCCTCTCTTTTTCCTTTTCTATAGTGTACCTGCAACCTGAAACCATCGTACTTTGGCTCAACAGCAGCCTTACCAATTTTTTTAACGATTTCCTCACCCGAGGAGAGCCGCTCTGCCCTCATCATCAAGATCGGCGCAAATACCTTGGGGTGAATATCCAAAAGCCCCTTTTCTCCTTTTTCCTTCAGCAACTTCCCCAAAGCTCCCAAATCGGGTTGTACATGGTAGGCTTTTTCAATCACCGGACGAAGGCTCTTATCGCCCTTCAACATCCATGAGAGTGCATCCAAAACCGTCATGTCAGAAAACCCCAGCCGCAAAACTGCAAGAGGAATACGCACGACGTAACGGCAGGATAAAGGATCAAGTTGTCGTACAAGACTGGCGAGAATGTTTATTTTTGCCTCCTGGGATTTTGGTCCTGTTTTTATGGCTAGTTCATACAGGCTTTCATAGACCTCCTTAACCGATAGGTCTTTTTCCACAAAGGATTTATACTGTTTCTTAAAGTACTCAACCGCCCCGCCCAGATCTCCCAACTTTTGGTATTTCGACTCAAAAAGTTTTTTCTCAAGGTGAAGTGCCAAAACAATGCTTCGAATAACCATCTTCTCACCCATGCCAAACTCTACGGGATCATACAGCGGTGAAACTCTTCCCTGAAGAAGATAAAGCGTTTTGTCAAATTCGTCTGGTTTTAACTTCTTAAAGAGGTCGGCAAGAATATGGGTCATCGTAAGGCGTGAGGTAGTTTTTTCGATTTGTTCGACAAAGCGGGCTACATCTGAAAACTTCATATGCGTCTATACCATAACATACCGCGCTGCCTTGGTGCGGCCGATTTTTTTCATAAGTCTCTTTCGTATTAAATCATGAAGGTCCCGAAGCACGGTATCTTCAGATATGTCAGGAAAAAGGGTTGGGAAGTTTTGGTTTTGTAGATATCCTACCTCCTCGATATACTCTATGATTTTTATCTGCCGCTCTGTGAGGTAGATCTGTTGTCCACCAAAGCGCTCCTTCATCTTTACATCGCGGGATAATTTCAAAACCTTTTCTTTTATCTTCCCAAGTTCAACCGCTGAGCCGTGGGTGAAGTACTCAAGCCAAGAGGTGAGACTTCCAGCTGTTGCTTTCTGAAGGCTCTCGTAGTAGAGCCTCGCGTCTTTGTCATAGTACTCCTCTAATGAAAAGAATCTTTTTATGTCGTATCCTCCAAGAAGCAGGATCAGCATTGCTAAGGCCCGCGCAACTCTTCCGTTCCCGTCCAGAAACGGATGAATCCGTACAAGCTCATGGTGCGCAATCCCCGCCTTTAAAACCGCGTGAATTCCGTTTTGATCGTCTTTATTTAACCAGTAAGCATATTCGCGCATGAGAAACGGGACCTCAACCGGCGCAGGCGGACGGTGCGTTATCTCACCGGTTTGCGAATTCCTCACAACCACCTGTTTCATACGGAATTCGCCTGCTTCCTCATCCGCCAAAATCTTATATGCAACTAAACGATGGAGTTTTTTGATAAGCTGAACTGTGATCTTATCAATCTTTCTTTTTGCCTCCTCATCAATAAACTCGATCACCTTTCGATAGTTTATGACCTCCTGGATATCTCTTTGGCGAGCAACAACTTCCTTTCCCAAAAGTACGTCTTTTGCCTCGTCCATACCAAGCTTGTTTCCCTCGATGTGAGTCCCGTGATATACCGCCCTTACCACCGCGTCCTGTCTAAATTGCTTTTCCCAAAGGGGAAGAAGAGGGGCGTGCCGGATGACTTCTTCTGCTGCTTCGATTTTTGCGATTGAGGTAAGAATTTTGTTCGTTATCGTAAAGGAGGGGTGAAACATTGCAATATTATAGCAAGAAATTACCGCTTATTTCCCGAACCGTCTCTTTCGCCTGTTGTACTCGCCAATCCACTTGATAAGGTCCTTTTCTGTGACATCGGGGAGTTTTTTTTCCTCAAAATACAATTCCGAATAGGCACTCTGCCATAGCATAAAACCGGAAAGGCGGTGTTCGCCGCTTGTTCGAACGATAAGATCAGGCTCCGGTTGCGGCAGATCCTTTGTATCTAAAAGTCTCCCGAAACTCTCCTCCGCCAAATTTCGGATTTCGGATTTCGGATTTCGGATTTTTTGTATCGCTCTTAGCAACTCGTCGCGGCCTCCATAATCAAGTGCAAGCACAAAGTAATGTTTGGTAAACGATGCGGTTTTTTCTTGAGCATCGTTTAATTTTTTCTGAAGCGTTTTTGGAATTCTGTCTTTTCTGCCAATATGGACAATCTTAATTTTATCCTTGAGTGCGGTTTTGAGATTCTTGTCGATAAACTCCTCATAAATATGCATAAGGTAAGATACCTCTTTTTTACTTCTCTGCCAGTTGTCGGTTGAGAATGCCCAGACGGTAAAAATCTTTACGCCAAGCTCTCTTGCCTTTTCTGCCACTTTTGAGAGCGCATTAAATCCTCGCCTATGCCCCTCAAGCGTAGGCAATCCTCGCGCTCTCGCCCACCTCCTATTCCCATCCGGAATGACAGCTAAATGCAAAGGTATGCGCATAATTGAATGGTTATATTGCTATATTGTTATATGGTTGAATAGGTGGCTTTTATTATAACAATATAACCATACAACCATATGGCCATTTTCCCATTCTTGACTTTACGCACCGCATCTCATACACTTTCTTCATGGTCTACGCGGTAAACTTGAAAGACCCGAGCGTAAACCCTCTTTCTAAATTTGGAGAACTAGCTTCCATTGTCAATCTCGTTGTTCCGGTTCTGACCATAGGCGGGGCCCTCCTATTTCTTGCGATGCTTTTCTATGGAGGCTTTACCGTCATTACTGCAGGCGGCGATGCCAAAAAAGTTGAGAGAGCTCAACAGATCATCAAGTATTCGTTTGTTGGACTTATTATTATCATATCAAGTTTCTTGATTGTTAAGGTGTTGGGAGTAATTATTCCCGGACTTGGCGAAACTCTCCCTCTATGAACAGAGATATCTTTGGAAATATAAAACCACCTCCTGGATCAGAATTTGCTACCGGTCCAAATCCTCTTGGAGCGCTTTTATCAACTATAATAAACATCTTTCTTCTTGTTTCGGGAATCGTTGCTTTGATCTATCTTCTCTGGGGTGCATTTAGTTGGATTACCTCTGGCGGAGATAAGGAAAAGCTTTTGAAAGCGCAAGGAATGATACGAAATGCCATAATTGGGCTTATCATCGTTTTTGCCGCGCTTGTCGTATTTAATGTTATCGTTGGCACGGTTCTTGGAGGAAGGATTATCCAGATCACCCCAAGCGGCTTCCAGTTTAACCTCCCCCAAATCGGGAGATAGTATATTGTCTTGCCCATGTATCAGCTTCCAGTATATCAGCTAAAGAGGGATTTCTTACGGTTTTATGCTCCAACATGGTCTTTTCGATAATCATAAATATATCTAAAAACTTTATTTTATTTTGTAAGAAAAGCTCAACAGCTACCTCATCAGCTGCGTTGAGCACACAAGGTGCGGTTCCACCCATTTTTAAAGCCGCTCTTGATAGTGTGAGCGATGGAAACGTCTTGGTATCCGGCTCTTCGAAAGTAAGCTCTCTCAGTTTGTTAAATGAAAGTCTTGGCAGATTGTTCTTTGCCCTTTCTGGATAGGTAAGTGCGTATTGAATAGGTACTCGCATATCTGGCAACCCGAATTGTCCTATGATAGAGCCGTCTTGAAAAAGCACGGCCGAATGAAGAATGCTTTGGGGATGAATTACGACTTCTATCTTATCTTCAAGAATGTCGAATAACCACCGTGCCTCAATAATCTCAAGACCCTTATTCATGAGGGTGGCTGAATCTATGGTGATCTTTTTACCCATTTGCCAATTTGGGTGATTTAGTGCCCCCTCAACGGTAACTTTTTTTAATTCTGCTCTTTTTTTACCTCTAAAAGGCCCTCCGCTACAGGTGAGAATTATTTTTTCAACCTCACCTTCCAAGCCTGCTCTTAAACTTTGCCATATAGCGCTATGTTCGCTATCTATCGGAAAAAGCTCGACAACCTTCCCGCTTCTTTTTCCAATCTCTCTATTCTTTTTTGCGATCTCATCTCTTACAATCTCGCCCGCTAAAACCATTACCTCTTTGGTTGCCAGCGCAATATTTCTCCCCTCACGAATAGCAGTAATTGTCGGCCTCAAGCCCTCTGCCCCAGAAATAGCAACAACGACCAAATCACATTCAGTCGATTTAATCAGTTCAAGTATGCCGTTTTCACCGCTATAAAAGGTTGTTTTAGGCTTTAACGATAAACGTGTTCGCCTTATGTCCTGATTTCTTACCGCAACTTTTCGTGGACTAAATTCGTCTAT
>JACOYT010000004.1 GCA_016181725.1 Candidatus Roizmanbacteria bacterium
CCAACCAAAGCGCCGAATCCGGAGATTACTGAAAAAAGACGGCCGGCAAGAAGAATGTTATTGGGAAGAAATTTAATAAGGGGAATCGTGGCCCAAGTTTGTAAAGGTTGCTTGCCATCAGTAAGTGAGATAAATCTCCAGGTTGCATCGCGTTGCGCAACTTTCGCCCAGCGGATATAAATCCCCTCATCAGTAAAGATCGGAAACTGGTCGAGGTTAATAAGTCTTGTTGCAAAGAAAGCTACAACCAAAACTGCGAGTATAAGAAGATCTCGCCTCTTGAATTGTTTCTTAAGGAATGAAAGAACCCCTTCTATGTTAAGCATGTATAAAGACTATTATACAAGGGATTTTAGATTATAATATACGCCGTGAGAGTAGAGTACAGCCCAAAATACATAGAAGAACGCGCAAAAGAATTTGATAAAGCTTATGGATATGTCAATGCTTCGATTGATGGGATGCGTGCGCGATACTTTGTTCTTCCACAAAGCTACAGTCCGCGATGGCGTAATTTTGTAAAATCCTATATCGCCAGAGATCCTGAAACAAAAGAAGTCGTCTCTAGTTTTTTTGCAGTAGCTGATAGTATCCCCCGACATCTTCGTGACTACTGGGTTTTCCATGAGATGGTTAAACAATTGCGACTTGACCCTGATGGAGAGGGAAGAGGAATCAAGGCAGAAAGCATAGTTCTTGATGTGATTCCTGATGAGCTTGCATATGAATATGTAGTAGGAAGGATAGACTATTTTCAAGGGCTCTCAATTCGATCTTGGAGATCTCCTTCAAATTTCACTCGAGAAGATTTTGTCAACGCGGTTGAAATGCGGGACTTTCTCACATCTATTTCTCCTCAAGATGCACAAGACGAGGCATCGACTATTGTGATGGGGAGGGAGATAAAAAAGCGAGCGCGAGCTTCACTCGCACCATTAAAATCCAAATAACCAGCCTCCCAAGCTCCACCATGCACGAGGTTATTATACAACAATTCCTTAACTCGTTTGTCCTTGACAAACCTTAGGTTATTATGTATTATAACCTTATGTTAATTCCTACACCTGAGAACACAAAAAATGTGACTGAACTAAGAGAAAAAACCTTGGAAGTCTTAAGGGCTGTCAAGAAATATGGCATTATATATGTTATGCAACGTTCTGACCCGAAGGCTATTCTTATCTCTCTTGAGGAATTTCAAAGGATGCAAGAGCTTGTGGAGGATTATTTAGATGAGCTTGATGCGCGTGAACTTGCAAAAAAGCCCAGAGGGCGCGGAATACCACTCTCTGCTATTTTAAAGAGGTATTCAAAGAAGCGTGTATAAAACATATTTAACTAAAGATGCTGACAAAGATTTGTCCAAACTTACACCTTCTATAAGAGATAGAGTTCTTGATAAACTTCGACAATTAAAGTTTCCTATCCCACCACGTTCTAACATTAGAAAAATAGCTGATGTGCCAGGATATTTTAGATTAAGGGTGGGAAAAATCAGGGTAATCTTTGAAGTCGATAATTTAAAAAAAGAAATCTGGATTCGAAAAATAGCTTACCGCAAAGAAAGAGTAAAATATTGATCATATGAGATTTTTCAGCGGAAGAAATAGTAAACAAAAATTGTGATCTTTCAGCCAAAAATCCAAATGGAAAAGGCGAAATCGAACACAAATCACCGGAACAAATACTTAAATCCATTCTAGAGAAGGAAGAAACAATCCAAAAAATTATTAAAGCCATAAGTACTCAAATACAATGAAAGAAGGCATATTGCCATTTATATTTACATTTATAACGAATAACATAGGGGAGTACTCATCCCTTTATTTCTATAGTGCCTTGTTTCAAGGCAATGCTGCTCTTATAACTTTGTCAGCAATGTTCGTTATTTATAAAAGTCAAAGTTTAGAAAACAAATTCGCCAAAATAGAAGAAATGCTTCTTGCCTACTTTAAAAGATCTTTTAATTTAGTAATGAACTATAAAGATATTTGGTCATTAGAAAACTACGATGAAAAGCTTTTCGGACATTTGGATGGTGGTACGATAAATAATATTAAAGAAACAATACAAGGGGTTCATTGGAAGGCTAGATTTGTCGAATTAAGGCTTATACAAAGGGATATTAATAAACTATGGGTCGAAGCTTCTCCCGCCTTAAAGGGTATATTTTATGCGCTAATTTTGAGTATCGTGCTGCTTCCTTTCAGCAATCTTCTCCATAAACATATTTATCTGGAGTTATTGCTATTTATTTTGATAATAATTCTAGAAGTCATTAGTATAAAAAATCTTTATATTTTTATCCGTAAACAGTTAACAGGAAACGTAATTTCTGATGAATATTGATACTCAAACGATTTTATCAATTTTAAGCTTACTTGGTATTGGTGGAGTTATTGGTGCTTATTTTAATCATCTTCTAGAAAAAAAGAGGGAGATGGAGTTAAGAGTAGTAGAACGCAGAGAGGATCAATATAAACGTTTTCTTGAGAATATCATTGGCTTTTTCGAAGGTTGGATTGACAAAGAAAGACAGAAAAACTTTATGGAAGAGCTTTACACACATGCTCCTTTGTATGCCTCAGACGAAGTTATAAAACTATCAAATAAATATTTAAAATCCTTCTCTTCTAAAAAAGATTCTAGTGAAAGAGATAAATACTATAAAGAGCTAGTTGTAATCATTAGAAAGGAACTCAGAAAATTACAAGGCGAGAAGACTGATTTAACAGAAAAGGATATAAATATTCTAAAATTAGATAAATGAAACCTAACTGGCCAATAAAAAATTAGGAGAAGTCAAATTAGATTTTTCTCAACTTCCGGATATAATTCATCAATTTCTTTTTGGAGTCCAATTATTTATGCCGTTACTAGATCCTTGAAAAACCCATGTCGGCCCCTATTGGTTGAAGTTTTTTATCAACTATCCCCACACCAATTTTCAAATAATTAATGAATTTTACATATCTTTGATCTTCCGGAATTTGCGAGGTGATCAAAATCTTATACCTCTCTTTTAGCTTTAATTGCGCTTCATTAATAAATCTATTGACTTCAAAGTAATCATACTCGAATAACTGAAGCACGCCTTTGCGGGCCTGCACTCTAAAATTTCTATTCTCAGTACTCTTAACTTCAATTAAAAATGATCGTTCTTGATTGTGAGCAAATAAATCGACAAATCTGTTTGATCGCGTTTCGTAACCTTTGCTTCTGAATATTTCAATGAGTCTCTGTAAGATTGTAGCGTGAGAAATTTCTGCTCTTGACAGTAATTCATTATCTTTTGCAAAAGTTGTAGCAGATTTTTTAATGATTCGAGGCTTAATTTCATTAAAAACTTCTAGAGTAGTAGCGTATCTAAGCGTTTCAGAGGCAGATTTAACCTCGGCTAATTTTGTTGGTTTAGATGTAATTATATTCTCTTCTGCTGCACCCTCATATACGTAAAGCAATCTTTTATTAAAGAGTATTTGCTGAGCAACGTCGTTAGAAACCAAAGAAAAGCTTCCCATTTGTGGAAAACCATTAATCCTTCTTAAAGGTATACAGTTTTTAAGTAAAAGATCTATCAAAAGTGAAGTATTTCTGAAGTTAATTAGATCAGGATTTTTCCACGATACGGGAGGAGGAATTTCACTAAACAGGTAGAAATCTGAAACAGGAACTAGTAAAGGCCATATATTTTTTCTTTCTTTCTGTTCACGAAGCCAAAGCAAACCGGTTTTAATCGAGAAATTAGAGCCGATTAGACCAATTCCTATGATTCCTGATGCAGCGTTATTAAATAATGAACTGTTAGGTCCGGTACTATGAATAAAAAATATATCTCCAGTTTGAATTTCTTTCCATCTTGTTTCCAATTTTCTTTCTAAGCCCCATGTATTATATTTAATTGCAGTAAGCCAATGCTCTGGGGGACCTGTAAATCTGTAGAATTTTTTAGCCTTGAGCGACGGAGTAAAATCCATATTCAAAGTTTATTATATTTTATTGCTTTCCCTCTAGATTTTGAGACTGGATATTTCTTTTCAATGTTTTTTAATTTTTTAAGAATTGTTTTTTCAATGTCGATCCCCAAGTTATCAGCCAGCTCAAAAGCGTAATTAAAAATATCGGCGAGCTCGTCAGAAATTTCCCTAAGATTTTTTTTATTTTTGGCGTAATTTTCTGATTCTTTTGGGGTTTTCCATAAAAAATGTTCAAGAAGTTCAGCGGCTTCTATAGAGATGGCTTCGGCTAGATCTTTGGGATTGTGAAATTGCATCCAATCACGATCATCACGCATTTTTTTTATTTGTTTAAGAATAGATTGAAATTTTTTATTGGCAGTCATAATTTTCAGCTTGATTTTAGCAAATATTTGATAATTTTGTCGCTTATAAGCTACAATTTGCGCTTGACAAGTTTTATAGAGAGAATCATAATTGTACCCACCTATCTATGAGAAAATTACTCGGTTCTCTGCTGGTGGTATTCAGCTTCTTGACGCTGATCTCTTCAGCAAATGCGGGTTGGGTTAACGGATATTTTAGAAGAGACGGAACATATGTTCCGGGGTATTGGCGGACAGAGCCAAATTACTACAAATGGGATAATTATAGTTTTAATAACGATTGGAGTGATATTTATAACGATAGGAGTTGGTACAGAGATTTTGGCTACGACCCCGAACCTTTGGATGACGAGGATCCTAACTATGGATATTGGAGCTATCCTCGTAACAACTACTCTGATTACGATTGGTGGGACTATTAAAGAAAGATCTTCATAAAGAAATCTTAAGGATCGGGTTGAAATACTAGAAAATACTTCTCAAGATCTTCAGCTTTTCGAATTTGTTATAATCGCTCAAAGAAAGACCATGCCTAAAAAGAAAAAAAGAGAGGTTTTGGTTAAAAATGATTTTCCCAACTCCGACGATGATTTGATCTCAAGAAATTTCTCTAAGATCGTCATTATGGGGGTTATTATTACAGTTGTTTCATTAATTATTTATATTGAATCATTTACATCAAAAAAAGTACAAGAAGAAACATTTCAGCCTCCATCACCCACGATAGAAGACCCACAAAATTGCGATGAGGAAGAGACTTTAAATAAAACGAAAGCATGTACGGTAATCATTTGGAGAGATGATGGTGGCCATGGTTCTGGCTTTTCAATACACCCAGGATATGTAGTTACGAACCGACATGTAGTTGAAGGCGCAAAAAAGCTTTCTACATGGGTAAATAATGAAGAGGGAGTGACTTTATGGGGATATTCAGAAACTGAGGATTTGGCTGTGCTTAAACTAAACACAGAAATTTCTATTTGCAACTGGACAAATTCAAGTAATGATAAACTAGCAAAAGCAGTTTATGCATTTGGTTGGCCATATGTTGGAGAGGGAGAATCTTCCATCACAAAAGGAATATATTCTCGCTCTATAAAATCTGAAGAAGGCGCTGAATTTATTCAAACAGATGCCGCTATAAATCCTGGTAATTCTGGTGGGCCACTTGTTGATAGGTGTGGAGTTATTGGAATAAACTTTGCTAAACTGGCATGGTCTGATCCGGAAATTTTTCCTGAAGGATTTAGTTTTGCAATTGCATCAAATTATGCAAAACAAATTATTGATGACTTAATAAATAATGGTAAGCAGACCCAATTACCAATACCAATCAAAGAACTTCCTGAATATACACCAATAGAGCCAGAGCAAGCAAACCCAGTCGTTCCAACAATTGATCTTGACCCAATTGTTAATTGCAATATTCATGTTAATTGCGCTGGAGGAACAATCAAGATGAGACAAAGTGAGTGCACGAATTCGGTATGCTGCCAAATAAGGGACAAGTGGCACCTCTATTCTAATAGATTAAAATGTGCCATTGATCAGTTTAAGAGTGCTCCGCCTATACCACTTCCAACATTTTCTCCACTACCAACTTTTACTCCCTATCCAACTCCAACTCCTTTTTCTCAACCAACTATTGATCGCCAAAAACTACAACAAGAATGCAGAGATAGAGAAAACAAATTGTACGAAGACATACTTAATGAATATCGAAGAATTTGGGGTCACGATCCCACAACAGACCTTTTGTATAGACAATATTTATTGAATCTGGCTAACTGCGATAAACCGTAATGGAATACAGACCTTAATAAAAAGGCTTTAGGGGAGTTAAGTTTTAGACAGTCCGAGATGATGGAGCACTCCTTTATCTCCGGTCTTCAACGAAGAAAATTTCTGACGTGCCGCTACTTAAACTTGATTACGAGCTTCTTGCGGGTTGTTGCTACTTTTTGAGCCAAGGATTATATAATTGTTGAGTGGTAGAGTTTACATCAAGATTAGTCAAAGCAATAAACCTCGCTGCACAGCTTCATAAGGATCAAAGAAGAAAAGCAGATCCAGATATCCCATTTATTGTTCACCCCTTCAGTGTCGCTTTTATTGTTTCCCAACATACTTCAGATGAAGATGTTATTATTGCTGCTCTTTTTCATGATGTTTTGGAGGATGTAAAAAAAGAAAAATACAGTGATAGAGATTTGATAAGAGATTTTGGAGAGCGAGTCTACAAGGTTGTCAAAGGCGTATCAGAACAGAAAGACGCGAACATTAGCAGGGAAGAAGAGAGGCGAACTTGGAGACAACGGAAGCAAAAATATATTGATATTCTGAAAAAAGAAAGCAAGGAGGCCTTACTTGTTGCTTGCGCGGACAAGATACACAACCTTTATTCTTTGCTGGAAGCCTACAAGAGGTGGGGAGGCAGGGTTTGGGAAAATTTCAATGCGCCAGATCCAAAAAAAGAAAACTATATTTGGTATTACGAAGAAATGATTAAAGTTCTTGATAGAAAGCTAAAGAATAAAAGAATTGTTGCCCAACTCAAAGAGGTTTTTAAACAAGCACGCACGGAGATTTTTACTTAAAATCGATTACGAGTTTTTTGTCGAGGATATTTATTAATAGGCTAATTGACGTTTCGCGTAATTTACGATTTCTTCAAGATCTTTTTTTGTGTATTTTGATAATTGGGGAAATTCTTTTTTTATATCGTGTAAGGTGTAATTCATCCCAAAAAGAGCTAAAATACGGGCGATAGGGATTCGTGTACCCTTAATTACTGGCATTCCTCCCAAAACTTTTGGATTCTTTTGAATAATATTAGGCATGAAAGCAGTATACTACAAATAAAAAGCAAATTCAAACTAATAAAAATTGCACCGGCCCGGTGCAACATTCACGGATGAATTAAAACGAAAGGCGTGGGATTTGCGAAGTATGATTTGGGGAGAGTAAGAGGGTGGTTTTGACTCTCAAGGCAATGGAAATGAGCAGGAAATATGAGGTAATTGCTCCATCTTTTTTCATGAGAACACTTCATATAAGAAAAGTCCTTAAAAAATCCTAACCCCCACTATTCCTAAATTCTTGAGAATATCAGAATACTTGTGTATACTTATTGACACCATTTAATACCATGTAATGAGCTTATGAAGTATAAAGCAAATAAATTTAGAAAACTCGAGCGGCTTGTTAGAGGATTCTCTAATCATAGAAGAATCCAGATTATGGACCTTTTGGATAAAAATCCAGAACTATCAGTTGCAGAGATCGCCGAGAGCCTTCGCGTCAACTTCAAAACGATAAGCGAACACACCAGAAAGCTTGCCATCACCGGGCTTGTGCTGAAACGAAATAGTGGTAACAGCGTCCGTCACAAACTAAGCCCCCGCGGCCAGAGCATTCTTGAATTCTTGAGAATACAAGAATAATTATTGAAGAGGAGTTGTCAAAATAAGATTCAAGTTTGCTACACTAAAAATATAGAAAACACACTTACCTGGTACCAAACTATTGAGAAGCCATTCTTTGCCCCGCCCGGATGGGTCTTTGGCATCGCCTGGAGTATCTTGTATCCGATCATCTTCGTCTCCTTTGGGTATGTGCTCTTCCAGGCAGTAAAAAAGAAAATCCCAGCATACGTAACTATCCCTTTCATAATAAACCTTGTCTCTAATTTTCTGTACTCACCCCTACAGTTTGGAGCCAGAAACTACACTGCCGCAACCCTAGATATCCTCGTTGTGCTGGTATCATTGATCTATGCGATGAAATACATACGGCGCTATTCAAAGTGGGTGTTTTATGCCCAGATTCCGTACTTCTTATGGGTCGCATTCGCAACCGTCTTGCAGTTTTCAATTACATTGCTTAATAAATAATTGCGGATTTGGTACAATGGTTATCTATGGATGAGGATCAGACTATTGATGAGAAATGCCCAAAGTGTGGGAACCCGCTGGTTGAGGCAACGACGAGGGCTGGTAAGCGGCTGAAGCGCTGCTCAACCAATGTATGGAATCCTGAGACGCGAACTTCATCCGGCTGCGATTATGTAGAGTGGATCAAAGGAACGACCGAGCAGCTTGATGAGGACTGCCCCAAGTGCGGATCAAAACTCGTGATCTACACGACAGCAGCTGGAAAGAGACTTAAAAAGTGCTCAACAAATGTCTGGAATAGCCAAACAAGATCTGCCGAAGGCTGCGACTATATACAATGGTTGTGACGCTTTAACATAATAAGGTCGTGGTATAATCTGCCTAAATGAAGTACTCTCTCATTTTTCCTATCTATAACGAAACGGAGAATATTGAGGTTCTTTACAAAAGGGTCAAGAAAGTGATGGATGGACTGAGGAAGGATTATGAGCTTATCTTCGTAAATGACGGATCAGACGACAGCACTCTTTCGCATTTGCTAGTCCTTCATCAAAAAGACAAAAAAGTTAAGATCATAAACTTCTCACGAAACTTCGGCCATCAGGTTGCAGTAAGCGCCGGCCTAAGGTTTGCAAAAGGAGAAAACGTTGCGATTCTTGACTCGGATCTTCAAGACCCGCCGGAAATCTTGCCAAAATTCTTTTCAAAACTGCATGAAGGATATGATGCGGTATATGCAATACGAAAAGAGAGAAAAGAAAATTTCCTGAAAAAATTTGCATACTCAAGCTTCTACCGATTTCTTAGATCTATCGCAAATATTGACATTCCCCTAGATAGCGGAGATTTTTGTGTGATGAGCCGGCGCATAGTGGAGGTTATAAACACCCTTCCTGAAAGAAACCGGTTTGTTCGGGGATTACGATCCTGGGTCGGTTTCAAACAGACGGGGTTGGAGTACGAGCGGGATGCACGGCTGGGAGGACACAGCAAATACAATTTACGACGCCTCTTTAAGCTTGCATTTGACGGGATTTTTTCTTTTTCCTATGTGCCTTTGCAGGCGATGTTTTATCTGGGTCTTGTCTCATTGATTCTTTCGATTTTAGGAAGTATTGGTGCGGTTTACCTTCGCTTTTTCACAACCGCCTACAACAGAGTTCCCGGATTTGCAACAACAGTCATTCTTATCATGTTTGTTGGCGGGTTGATGCTTTTTTCAGTTGGGATAATGGGCGAGTACATACGACGGATTTACGATGAGATAAAACAAAGACCGCAGTTTATCATTGACTCAATGGTAGGATTTGAGGAATAGACGAAATTATCTCTCAAAGAGCGTAAACTCCTTGTTTTGGAGAATCACCTTAACCGGAAGATTCTTTATAAGATGTAAGTCCCCATTTTCAAGAAGAAAAAGACCTTTTCCTTTAAGTCTGTCCTTAAACTCATTGAGATTATAAAAGTAATTCACTTTCTTCCCACTGTAAAAGACTGCGCAGGGATTTCCCCCATATACAAAAGTCTGGGTTATCTTTTGCTGGGGGGGAAGGATTGCTTCGGCCTGGCGCTCTGAAAATGCAACTAAATATTCGAGGGTTTTTGATGAGTGTTCTTTTGCTTTAAGCGCGACTTCATTTCTTGGAGAAACAACAAGTTTTTGATTAAACTTTGTTTCATTTGCGACAAGCGAAAGACCATCAATTGCAATGAAAAACACAAGAAGATAAAAAAGCGTACGGAGTTTTATTTTCTCAAAAAGGAGGTTAATGTTGTATGCGAGAAATATTGCAAGAAACGGGTAGATCGGAAGCGCGTACCATGCGATCTTGGTTTGAATCCGAGTTATCGCAATCAAAGGAAGAGCGATAAGAAGAATAACAGTATAAATTAATTCATGCGTTTTTATGTCATGCCAAACTCGTCTCAGCATCGTAAACGTCATTCTGGGGACTCCAGAATCTGCAGATCCTGGACGAGCCAGGATGACGGTGACTAATTTGTAGAGGGGAAACAGTGCTGCAAAAAATATCCAGGGGAAAAGCTCCTTGTAGATGAGTTTTGCATAGAATAATCTTCCGCCATAGTGGAATTCGATTGGGTTCTGCGTCCTTTTTACGATGTTGTCTATGACGTAGAGCTGTATGAATTCTTTGCCGTATGCAAGGTATGCTGCAAGATGCCAGGGGATAACGACAACCAAAAAAACCCCGATCATTTTGAAATAGTTTATGAGGCGTTCTTTTTTGAAGTTGAAAAAGCTTGCAATAAAAAGAGCTGCTAAATAGGGTACAACGCTGAAGCCTTTGATCATCACCGAAAGTCCAAAGAGAAGTCCTGCAAGGTAGCTGAGCCACGGTTTTTTGGATGAAAGAAACCATGCATAGAATCCCAAAAAAATAAGAAAGGCAAATCCGATATCGGTGTTTACCCGTCTTGCATAGATAACAAAAAGTTCCGATGCAAGCAAAATAAGCGTTGAAAGTAAAGCAACTTTTTCGGAGAAGTATTTTTTTGCAAAGATATAGACAGCCGCAATAAGACCCAAAGCAAAAAGAAAGGTCGCAATCCGAATATTAAATTCGTTTACTCCAAACTGATGGGGGATTAACTGGAGCCAACTTAAAAGGGGAGGTTTTTGAAGATCGGCAAATCCGTTCCACTGATTTATCAGGTAGTTTCCGGTAGCTTGCATTTCCTTTGGATACTGCGCATACAGGCACTCATCCCAATCCCAAAGATGCTCTTTCCCCAAGGTGTTTAAAAAGAAGAAGGAAACAATACCAAGTATCAAAAGAAGCGGCCAGTAGTTTAAAATTCGTTTTTTTGCACCCGACATTTTTTCGGAATCTCTTTGATCTTAAACTTAATAACCTTATCAAGAGGACATTTTATCTCAAAAGCATTTCGAAAAACCCTGCTTTGATAGATAAAATAGGTTCGCATCTCATACAGACTCGATCCAATAAGAAAAAATAGTACCATAAACACTGAAAGCCTCTTGTATTTTTTTGCTCGTTGGATCAAGGAGGCTACCGAGATTGAGACAAAATAAAATACCGAAGGAAGCACGGTAAAGGTTCGAAGCATGCTTGGATTGTCTTTGGGGATGGTAAGTAAGGCTGGGATAAATGCAAGTAAAAAATAACTTACCATAAATTTGTTTGCAAAAGACGAGAAATTTTTCAAAGCAAGAATAAATCCCCAAACAAAAAGAACCCCAAGAATCGGATTCAGAGCTGGTTTTCCCGGGAAATTGTGTCTTCCGTTCATGTCGCCTTGAAAATTGAACATAAGCGCGGTTTTTTTTATATTCTCCCAAAACATACCCAGTTTTGTGGAGAACGCGAGGGTGGGTTTTGAAATAAAAAACAACTCCTCAAATCGCAAATCAGGATTGTTTGCAAAATACAAAAGGAGGGGCGAAACTGTTATGAAAAAAATAACGAGGTACGAAAATATGTTTCTCCTTTTTGCTTTAAAAAGTAAAAATCCGAGGGGAAGGAGAAAAAATATCCGGCCTGCCGTATAGGAGTGGAAAGAAAGTCCTGCAAACAATGCGCATAAAAAAAGACTTGGTTCCTTTCGATCTTTCAGAAACTTCAAGAGAAAATAGATTGAGGTAAGCTCAAGGAACAAAAGGAAAGTCGCCTCAAAGGCGAAGCGGGCGAAGTTGAGATACCAGTGGGAGGTAATAAGGAGGAAGGAAGGAAGAACGAAGAATAGGGAACTAAGAATTTTCTTCTCGTCTTTAAAAATGAGATTCATGACGAGGTAGTACATGAGAACAGACAAAATTCCAAAAATATATGCGGGGAGTCGCAGGGCAAAGGTGCTTACCCCAAAAATCTTAAAAGAAAAAAGAATGACGTAGAAGTATAGCGTTGAATGGCCAAAAGCAATCGGGCTGTAGGGAGTATAGGAAGTTTTATCCAAGGTAAGCGCCAGTTGACCAAATTCGATCTCGTCAAACGTAAGGTTTTTGGGGATTTTTTGCGCCTCAAAGAAAACAAGAAAAAGTGCGACGATCAAAAGCAATGCAAGAGAAAACCAATGTTTCTTCATGCGGTATTGTATTTGCCCGTTAGCGCAAAGTACTTAATTTTTATGATGTCGCGCACCGTCTCAAGCGAATCTTTTACGAAATTGACATTTTTTGTTTCAACGTGTCGCCAGATGACCGGAACCTCTTTAATTTTATATCCGGATCTCTGTGCTACATACAGAAACTCAAGATCAAATCCTGCAGATACCGACGAACCTCGCGCCTTGCGCCCATCCCCAAAGACCCAAAGCTTCCCAAAGATATCCAAGGCCGCCTTTTTCTCAAATAGTTTGAATCCACACTGGGTGTCTTTTATTCCAGAAAGCCCCATGAGAAGATCGCGAATGGTAACGAATCCAACTGCCATGAGCTTCCGAAGGAAGGGCGCGCCTTTTCGGGTGGTATTTCTTGATCCAATCACAATCGGATATCCCTTTTTTGCTTCGGCAATAAGTTTCTCGGATTCCTCAATAGGCGTTGCTAAGTCAAAATCAGAAAATATGACGTAGGGATTTTTTGCTTTTTGAATTCCGGTTATGACGGAAGCCGCCTTCCCTTGATGGGGGTTTTCGATAAGTTTAAACTGCAGAAATTGGGGAAGATACTTTTGTTTTATGATTTCTCTGGATTTGTCATCTGATCCATCATCAACGATGATAACCTCGCTAAATTGCGTATCATTTTTGACGTAGTTTCCAATCTTGTCCAAGACACCTTTTTGAAGATTCACCTCCTCGTTATAGCAGGGCAGTATGAGTGAGATTTTCATAAGATGCGCTTTCAGCGCGTCAATTTGTAAATTGTAACATCGTCGGTCTTCCAAACCCCAGCGGTTTTTGTCGGAGCAAAATAGGCGATGTCCCACTGTGGGTTGCCGATTGGTTTACAATCCTCTTCACATACCACAAAGAGCTCATCTGCGCGCTCCAGCGAATCTTTCTCAATCGGACGCTTCCCCCACACCTCAAGAAAGTAGCGATAGGTTGAGTCCGAATATTGATGGGGTAAGGCAGTGACCGTGTATTTGGCGCTTGCAATATGTGGTTGGATGAGTTGTGCGATCTCTTTTGCCTTCTTAATTTGTTTACTTCCTCCCTCATAAAAGAAACGGTAGTCCCTGGAGTTAAAAAATATAAAAAGCAGGACAAAAAGAGAAAGAAGAGACAAGCCGAATCGAGGGCGAAGAAGATATGAGAGCAAAAAAGCAAGGATAGTAAGGTAAAACGGATACACAGAGCCAAAGTAATGCGGATATTTTGGACCGGAGTATAGAGCGATCCCAAAAAGGGTAAACAAGAAAAACAAAAGGAACACCGAAATTCGCGTGGGTTTTTTTATGTTTACGAAAGCCAAGACAATAACAAGCGAAAGTAAACCGATAAGAAAAAAGGCGCTGAATTCCGTATTAAAGATGAATTGATTAAGTCGCAAGAACGCGGTATAAATTTCTTTGAGTTTGTTTGTTGCTGTTACATCGCCTGATTGCTTAAAAAGCGCAAGAAAGTTTCTGGAATTTAAAAAATCGTGTCTTAGATCAAAGATAAGAAGCGGAAGCGAACATACAACAAATGACAGAAAAGAATAAAAAGCTCCAAGAAGTGTCTGTTTATTTCCTCTTGCAAAATAAATTACGACGGGAGGAATAAGAAACAATGCAAGATAATGCAGTTGGATGGAAAAAGACAAAAAAGCACCGGTTGCGACATAGTAGTACCACTTTTGGGTTTGAACCGACTTTACTAAGAAATACGTCATAAGGAGGGTAAAAAGAGGGAGGAGATTTGGATTCCACGAGAAACGGGAAAGCTCAATGAGAGTTGTTGAAAAGGTGATAAGGACAGATGAGATGAGTGCGACTTTTTCATTGACGAGGTCTTTTACAAGAAAATAATTCACAAGGATGAAAAGCGATGAAAAAAAGGCAACGCCGATTGCAGGTCCAATAGGGTCAAAACGGAAAAGTAAAAGCCAAGGGGCTATGAAGTAATAGTAAAAGGGCCCAAGGTAGATTTGGCCAACAGATGTTGGGGCGCCAATTGCAGGAAGATGCTCAAAGGTAAGTATCCGTTTGAGGACAATCGCATCTCGTCCCTGATCACCAAGGAAGGTAACAAAGTCAGAGAGTCGATAGAATCTTAAGAAAGTGCCAATGAGAAAAAGTGCAACAACAAGAAGAATTTTTCTATCTGAGAGTAAAGCGACAAGCTTTTTTTTCACGCTTTTTGCTAAAATGGTAGCACGGATGTCAAAATTATACAATAAAATTGCCCCGTACCTTCTTGTTTCTTTGGTTGTAATCCTCTCAACAGTCACATTATGGTTCCCGTTTATCACAAGACAGACGAGCTGGTTTGGCCTTCTCATTCCAGAATCAAATTTCCAGTATATCTATCGAAACTTTGACGGCCCTCTCTACATCATTCCTGCAAAGACTTTGTATAACCCTCAAGCAATTGACAAGATCGGACTTGAGATCCCGCTTCCTCCAAATTACTTTGCGGCCCACCTTCCCCTCTATCCCTTTTTGATTCGGTTTGGCGCACCGCCTCTTGGCTACTTGAAATCCATGATTTTTATAAGCGTATTATTCTCGATTCTTTTGGGGATGTTTTTCTACAAAGTCGCAAGGCGACTTAATCTGACGAGACATCCGATCACCCTTACTGCTCTATTTCTATTTTTGCCGCGTTTTTTGGTTGTTCGCTCAATTGGCGCACCGGAAACCCTTTTTCTGTTCCTTGTTCTTCATTCTCTTTATTTTTTCGAGAGGCGAAACTATCTATGGGCAGGGGTGTTTGGGGGATTGGCAACAATGACAAAAACTCCTGGAGTCCTTCTCGCCGCAGCATACTTTCTCGTTTTTGCAGAGCGGTATGTAAAGACGAAAAAAATTCCTTGGGCGGGATTGCCAGCATTACTTCTTGTGCCTTTGGGACTTCTTGGGGTATTTCTCATCTATCTTCGGCAGTATGGAGACTTCTTTGCATATTTTAAGTCCGGAGACAATATCCATCTGGTAGCACCGTTTTCCGTTTTTAACTTTCAAAAAATCTGGGTAGGGACTGCTTGGCTTGACGATGTGGTTTTTTACTTTTTCCTATATGGATTAACAGTTCTCACGCTTTTTAGGAGCAAGTATCGCAGCTTCTTCTATTTTTCTTTAACATTTTTTATCTCGGTTCTTTTTGTGCAGCACAGAGACATCGCCCGCTACAGCCTCCCTCTCTGGCCGCTTGCTGTGATTGCATTTGAGAAATTCTTTACCTCAAGAAAGTTTCTCACCATTTTTATCATCCTTCTTCCGGGATTTTTCATGTACGCGTGGAACTTCTTAGTTCACAACATTCTTCCCATCTCAAACTGGGCTCCGTACCTCTAGAGCCTCCCACTTCCTTTTTCTTTTAGTTTTTCATCAATAAACGAAAGGATTTTCTTCTTGAAGTTCTCTTCAGAATATTGTTCAGCTTCTTTTCTGGCGTTTTTTCTCATCTCAGGATATTCTTCTTTTGAGAGGGCTTCGAGTTTTTTGATTTTCTGGATCAAAGATTCTTCGGTTAATTTTTCAAATAAGAACCCATTTACGCCGTCTTTTATGGTTTCTTTGAGTCCGCCTGATGCGTAGGCGATGACAGGGACTCCGTAGCCCATCGCCTCACAAGGGGCTATCCCAAACTCTTCATCGATCGCGGCAAAAAGGAAGGCCTTTGCATTTTTATAAAGATCAAAGAGTCGCTGGTCATCAATGTTTCCCAGAAACTCAACCGTCTTTCCTGCAATCGATTTGAGATACTCCTCATCACGCCCTGTCCCAACAACCAAAAGATTGAATCGCAGTTTATTGGCTGCTCTTATCAAGACATCGGCATGCTTGGCCCGCGCAAGCCGCGACACCGTAATGTAGTAAAAATTTGTATCTTGTATCTTGTATCTTGTATCTTTTTCCGGAATATCAACTGGGGGGTAGATGACTGTTGCGTCTCGGCGGTAGAATTTTTTTACTCTTCGTTTCGTTTCTTCTGAGTTGACAATAAAATAATCAGCTCGTTGTGAGGCATAGTAGTCCCAGATACGAAGATGATGATTCACAAGATGCGCATAGATTTTTACCGGCCAGTACTTTTGCCATTCAACTGCCGTCTCATAGCCATATAGGTAGCGCGGGGGGTGATGGATATAGGAGATATGAACTGTCGGCTTTGCGGTTTTTATATTTTTGGACATGTACCAGCCGGATGATGAGATCACAAGATCATACCTTGAGAAATCAAAGCTTTCCCAGATATTTGGCACAAGAAAGCGAAGAGGGGAGTAGAGGTTTTTGAAAAAAGGGATGTGTTGTGCCCAAGAGGTTTTTATCTTCCAGCTTTCAAAGATTTCTCTATGGGGTCCAAGCTTTTCCGGGCTATAGAGCGATGTGTAGATATCGGAGTCAGGAAAGATTTTTTTAAGTGCGACCAGGACTCTTTCTGCGCCTCCAAACTCCTGAAGCTGATCGTGCACGATGGCGATCTTCATCCCGAATATTATATACTACTTAAAAGGCTCGATACCGAATTACGGTAGATCGACGGGTCCTGCCGCGGTCTCCTTCCCGCCAGTGCTCCTCCGACATACGTCGGAGTCCGCGCTGCTCGTCCCTCGAAGTCCGAAGGACGAAGTGGGATCGGGAACCCTTCCGACCGCGTCACCCGTCGATCTATCGGGTAGAATTCGAAGAACGCAAAAAATTGGTATCCTCGCCTTTTCGGCATGAATATAGTTAGTGTAACTATACTGGGGGTGGTTGAGGGGGTTACAGAATTTCTTCCAATCTCCTCAACAGCGCATCTCATCTTAGTAAGCAAATTCCTCAACCTCCCACAGACTGATTTTCAGAAGTTCTTTGAGGTATTTATCCAGTCGGGGGCTATCTTACCGGTTCTTGTATTGTATGCAGGGTATCTTTTGAGGCATAGGGATGTTGTTGGGAAAGTTCTTGTATCTTTTGTCCCAACTGCAGCTGTCGGCTTTTTCTTTTTTCGGACCATAAAGTCAGTTTTTTTTGAATCGATTCCTCTTATGCTTGGGATGCTGTTTCTTATCGGCGCCTTGTTTCTTCTTCTGGAGTATTTCATTGAAAAAAAACACATCCGGCTTACTAAGACGTTGAACCATCTGTCATATTCTGATGCCATACTTATTGGTTTGGTTCAATCGATCGCAATTATGCCAGGAGTCTCTCGAGCCGGGATTATTCTGGTTGGGATGATGGTGTTGGGATACCGAAGGCATGAGGCTGCGATCTACTCATTTCTTCTTGCAATACCAACGATATTTGCAGCATCCGCACTAGATCTTTATAAATCGAGGGATTTGCTTTTCGGATTTCAAAGCAATGTTTTACTTCTTTCAGTAGGATTTATCGTCTCTTTTTTTACGGCATATCTTTCCGTTGAGTGGTTTATAACCCATCTTAAGACAAAGACGCTTCACCTTTTCGGGTTTTATCGAATAGCAGTTGCTATAATACTCCTAGTCTCCGTAGTTTAATGGATAAAACGGGGGCTTCCGGAGCCTTTGATGCAGGTTCGATTCCTGTCGGAGACGCAGGAGTTCGCCCTGAAGTAGATCAAAGATCACTTCAGGGCGCCATGAACCGTACTTGTTCTGGTTCATGGCGATTCTCCCCGGAGACGCCGGGCCTATAGTTAAACGGAAGAATACTCCCTTCGCATGGGAGAGATCCGAGTTCGATTCTCGGTAGGTCCACCCTTCGGGGTGACGCAGTCACCCCTCTTTTTTTACACCTCCTTTATAGCCTAAGTGCTTACATAATTGAGCCACACTACAATTTATTAATAAATTGTAGTGAAATGACTGCTTCAATTATTTAAATAATTGAAGCAAGTTCACCTGTTTTTTGTTACACCTCGGAGGTGCAACTGTTTTCTAATAGGGTCTGTTAGGAACTGCCTTTGGATCTAATAATGTATAATAGAAACTCGGATTCCTTGCGCCTGTAGCTCAGCGGTTAGAGCGCCACTCTTATAAAGTGGAAGTCCTTGGTTCAAATCCAAGCAGGCGCACTGAGTCAAACTCGGTTTTGCGCAACCTGCCAGGATAGCCAAGGTGGTCACGGCGCGCGACTGAAAATCGTGAGATCTCAGTTCGACTCTGAGTCCTGGCACATGTGCGGTGGTAGTTCAGTGGCCCTCCTTCGCATAAAACTACGGAAGGGCAAGAATTGCCAATGTATAATTTTGATAAAATTGTAAGCAAAGATTTGTTTTTATACGCGGTGGTAGTTCAGTGGTAGAATGTCTCGTTGCCAACGAGAAGGTCGGGGGTTCGAGTCCCCTCCACCGCTCCACTTATCTGGTTTAAAGAAGTAGTCTTACTTCCCAACGATGACGGAGGCGTCAAAGAGGCTGTCTGCGCTCAAGGTTCCTGAGCCGGTTGCGAGAGTATACTTTTCTTGTAAATCTTTCTGAAGGGTCAAGAGGAATTGTTTTCTTGAATCTTTTATGCGAACCGTGACGCCTTGGTAATCAAAATTATCTGCGTTTCCGACCTCAAGGTTTTTATAGCCTTTCCCGCTTAGGAAATCTCGTGCGGTAGCTGCAACGCCTGCCTCACCGCTTCCATTTAAAACCTGAACGCTCATGTCATAGGCGGTTTTTACCTCACCGGCAGTTGGAGAAACGGCAGGAGTCGGTTTTTTTGTTGGGCTTGGGGTTGTTTCCTCTTCCTCTGGTGTTGGTTCCTCGGTTGGGGCTTCAGTTGGAGTGGGTGTTACCGCAGCTTTCTTTGCAGCTTCCTGCTGCTTTTGCTGATAGCTTCGTACGCCAAAGAAGGCTCCGGCAACAACAAGGACTACGACAACTACCGTTGCGACTACCTTCCCCGCTCCTTTCTTCGGTTCGGCAGGGGTTCCTGCCAAAAAGCTTGATGTATCTTGTCCCGGCTCCATACAATAGGGGAAATTACCTTTATTATAAAATAATAAAATTGCTTGTCAAGACGATCTTTGTAATGTTGCTATTTTTTCAAAAGCTACTTTGTCGGAATTAAACGTGAGGGTCTTTTTTACTTCATCTTCCGCCATAAACTTTGCGTCTGACACCTCCCAGTCGTGGTCGGAAGGATCGCCAGAAACATACTCCATGAGAAAGTAGAAGACTGTTTTGTCAACCAAATAATCGCCGAAGCGATAGGTGTAGTTTGTCTGAACGGGTGTCTCACGGACAATCTTGGCCTGCACCCCGCCTTCTTCCTTGACCTCGCGAAGCGCCGCCTCCTCCATAGACTCTTTTTCTTTCGTATCCCCAACAAGCCCTTTCGGAAAGGTCCAGCCCTTGTGCTTTGAGTGCTGGATAACCAGCCAAAGAGTTTTGCCTCCTTCCTTCTTAAAAACAACCCCCCCTGCGGAGGTTTCCGTTTTCCGCTTCATACGTGGGCGGAGGGTACAGGATTCGAACCTGTGAGGGCTTTCGCCCACGAGTTTTCAAGACTCGCGCCATAAACCACTCGGCCAACCCTCCAACAAAAATGTGAGGTGCGGAGGGGATTCGAACCCCTGCATTGCGGTTTTGCAGACCGCTGCGTTACCTCTTCGCCACCGCACCGTGAGCTTGGAAAGTGTATATATTTTACCATTCTTTCCTTTCTTTCGGTTATTTGAGTGTAAAATTAGGTCATGAAAAAGTGGGTAATTAGGGAGAAGGAAATCATAGCCGATGTTCAGGCAGAGGTTTTTGGCAAAAGTAGGGAAGCTTTATTTAACAATCTTGTTGGAGCGTTTTCTTCGATCATCACCGATCCTGAAAGAATCCAAGCAAAAGAAAAAATAACCTTTAGTCTTTCCGCACAAGATTTTCAGGAGCTTGTCTTTTCTTTTGTTGAGAAATTAATTTATCTGAAAGATGTACGGACAATCCTTTTTAAAAACGGGAAGTTCATGCTAAAAGAGGGAAAAAAACCAACCCTGAAAGCAACGCTTTATGGAGAAAAAATTACGCAACGTTTGCCGATTAAAATTGATATCAAAGCATTGACCTGGCACAAGTTCAAGGTGGAAAAAAATGATGTTTGGAAAGCGACATTAGTGTTTGATATATAGCGATAAATGGCTATATTGTTATATGGTTAAAGTTCATGGGTATAATCTAAAACAGGTTGGGGACGTGGAGTATGAGGTTGAGAAGGACTATCAGGGCGCTCCTTTGCGAATCTTTGCAACAGAGTCCTTAGTGAAGGATATGGACGATGAAGTCTTCATACAAGGGAGGAACGTAGCCCAACTTCCCGGCCTGGTTGGCCCCGTCTATATCATGCCGGATGCCCATTCTGGCTACGGCGCACCTATCGGCACGGTCTTTGCCCAAGATGCGGAATCAGGGTATGTTTCGCCGGGGGCGGTTGGCTACGACATAAACTGCGGAATGCGCCTTCTTACGACAAATCTTTTTGAAAAGGATATTAAAAACTACATCGAAAAATTAGTCGATCTTCTCTTTAACTATGTTCCAGCAGGCGTTGGAAGAAAAGGATTTTTAAAGGTCAGTAGGGAAGAGCTTAAAAAACTTACCGAAGAGGGCGTACCGTATCTTGTTAAAAAAGGAATCGGTTGGGAGAAGGATCTCTCACATATCGAAGCTTACGGAAAAATAGCCGGTTGCGATTTTTCATCGGTATCAAAAGCAGCACAAGAGCGAGGGATTCACCAGCTTGCAACACTTGGTTCAGGAAATCACTATCTTGAGATCCAAAAAGTAGAAACCATTTTTGATGAGAGCAAAGCAAAGGAATTCGGGATCATAGGGCGCAATCAAATTGTTGTCATGGTCCACTGCGGATCTCGTGGATTTGGACACCAGATCGCAAGCGATTATTTGCGGATATTTGAAAAGCATACTATGGAATTTAAGATCAAGCTCCAAGACCGACAGCTTGTTTGTGCCCCGATACAAACCTCTTTTGCAAAACAATATCTTTCCGCAATGGCAGGTGCGGCAAACTTTGCCTTTGTAAATCGTGAAGCAATTACGTACCAGATCCGCAAGGCTTTTGAAAAAGTACTTGGAAAAAGGGCAGAGGAGCTTCAGATGAATCTGGTCTATGATGTTGCCCACAACTTGGCAAAGTTTGAGGAACATACCGTACCAAACGGAAAAAAGCAAAAGGTATTGGTTCACCGAAAAGGGGCAACCCGATCTTTCCCGAATCAACCGGTCATAATCGGAGGATCAATGGAGACCGGGAGCTATCTTTTGGTCGGGACTGATACGGCACTTAAAAAATCCTACGGCTCAACCGCCCATGGCTCAGGAAGAACCATGTCTCGTGCTCAAGCCAAACGGATAGTTGAGGGAAAAAGCCTTTGGAACAAGATGAAGGCGAGAGGGATTTACGTTCGCTCCGCCTCTTTTGCAGGGCTTGCCGAAGAAGCAGGATTGGCCTACAAAAATATCGAGGATGTGGTAGAATCGGTAGAGAAAGCAGAGTTGTCAAAACCGGTTGCATATTTGAAACCTATAGGCAACGTCAAAGGCTAAATCTATGTATTACAGTCCAACATACGGAAAACTGGATCTTGCGAGTCTTAAGGGAATCATTTCGTCTTTCATGTCTCGGGATAAGAAGGGCCGATACGAGATCATTGTCGGTACTGACTCTCAAAAAGTAAAAACAAAAGGCCATGATTTTGTCTCCGCGTTAATCGTCCACCACGTAGGGCACGGTGGGATTTATTTCTGGAAAAGACAGTTTATCGAAAAGACCATATCTCTTAAGGAGCGTATCTATCAAGAGGCGATTATGTCTTTGGAGACTTCCGAAAACTTCATCAGCTTCTTCAAGTTAAACGGAATCTCAAAATACGATATCCAGATTCACGTTGACATCGGACATAACGGTGAGACAAGAGACCTCATCAGCGAGGTTGTTGGGATGATTCGCGGCTCCGGATACGACGTCAAGATAAAACCTGCTGCATACGGAGCTTCAAAAGTGGCCGACCGTCACGTCTAAAAAGGAAATCCGAAGAACCAAATCCCGATGGGAGAAGTAGGAAGGAGGACGTAGGAAGCTAGATATGGAGGTAGGAAATAGGATATCGTTCTTACTTCTTACTTCATCAATCCAGCTTCCTACATCATACCTCTTCCTTCCTAAACTAGTGCTTCGAGATTCGAATTTCGAGTTTAACCTTAGAGGAACTCCTTAAGATTTTCCTCCGTTATTGTGAAGCTTGAGCCTTCTCCTTTTACCATCTTTAAGGCAACCTTTCGAACGATTCCCTCAATCGTTCGCTCAAGCGAGCGCATCCCCGCATCATATCCAAGAGGCCGCGTGATTCGCTGCCATATCTTATCATCAATTTTTACATTGTCATTGCTAAGCCCGGAATTCTTAAGATACTTGGGAAGCACATAATTTTTGCCAATAACGATTTTTTCCTCATCGGTGTATGAGGGCATCTGGATAACCTCAAGCCGATCCATTACAGCCGTTGCTATGGTATTGGTGTTGTTTGCTGTTGCAATAAAAAGAACCTGCGAGAGGTCAAACGGATAGTCGATAAAGTAGTCGGTGAAATTGGCATTCTGTCCGGGATCCAAAAGCTCAACCAGAACTCCCATGATGGCTGCTCTTGATTCTGGGTCGATTCGGTCAAGCTCATCAAGGAGAATCACGGGATTTCTTGAGCCTGCTCTTCGCAAAGCACGGATAACCATCCCAGGTTCTGATTCAGGAGTTGTTTTTGATTGACCCCGAAGATCAAGCGGGGAGGAGAGTCCGCCAAAGGGGATGCGGACGAATTTCTTCCCAAGCGCCTCGGCAATCGATACCGCAAGCGTGGTTTTTCCCGTTCCAACAAGCCCAACAAAAAATAGGGAAGGGGCATGAAAAGTATCGGATTGCAGTTTTTGTCTCTGAAGAATAAGAACCGACAGATACTCCAAGATGCGGTTCTTTATTTTCTCAAGACCGTAGTGATTTTTATCAAGGATCTCTTTTGCACGATTGATATCGAGGATATCTTCTGTTTTTGCCTCCCAGGGAAGATTGGTTATCCAGTCTACGTATTTTTCAACGATATCAAACTGCGCAAAACTTCCCCCGTATTTTAACGTGAGATTGATTCTTTCAATTTGTTGATCTGCTCTCTCATATAAATTAGCAGGCAGGCGCGCAGACTGCAACTTGCTTCGCAGTTTTTCTACTTCTGACAGGCTTTTTTTGTCGTCCATATCGTTAGCAATCTAATTATCTACTTGACAAACCGAGAACTTTTTATTATCATGTTTCTTACTTTTTCATTGTAGCAAATTGAGAAATAAAAAATCTATGGCAAAACCGGTGAGCCCTTCTGGCATTAAACCTCTTTTTGATAACGTGTTGGTAAAACCACTTGAAGAGGAGACAACCACTCCGTCAGGAATCGTTCTTCCGGATACTGCAAAAGAAAAACCTCAGGTCGGCGAAGTCATGGCGGTTGGGCCAGGTCAAAGAACCGCAGATGGAAAGATACTCCCGATGAATGTCAAGAAAGGGCAGAAGGTCTTGTATAAAAAGTGGGGCGGAAACGAGGTAAAAGTAGCAACAGAAGAGTGGATGATCATTGAGGAGAAAGACATAATGGCAGTATTAGAGTAAAACTATGGCAAAACAAATTTCATTTTCAGAGGATGCACGGCAGAAACTTTCACGCGGAGTGAATATTTTGGCAAAAGCCGTGGTTACAACACTTGGACCCCGAGGGAGAAACGTCGCGCTTGATCGTAAATGGGGAGCGCCAAGCGTGGTGCATGATGGTGTGACGGTCGCGAAAGAGGTCGAACTTGAAGATCCTTTTGAAAATATGGGTGCGCAGCTTGTAAAGGAAGCCGCTTCAAAGACAAACGATGTCGCAGGAGACGGAACCACAACCTCCACCCTTCTTACCCAGGCAATGGTCAATGCCGGACTCAAAAACATAACAGCCGGTTCAAACCCCATGATCTTAAAAAGAGGGATCGAGCGTGCAGTCACGGAGGTAGTCGCCCAGGTTCAAAAAATGGCAAAAAAGATTCCGGTGAGTGATAAGGCTGCAATAACCCAGGTTGCCACAATTTCTGCGGCAGACGAGAAAATCGGAACCTTCATTGCCGAGGCAATCATGAAGGTTGGAAAAGACGGTGTGGTGACGGTTGAGGAGGGAAAAGGACTTCAGATGGAGATCGAGTACAAGGAGGGGATGGAGTTTGACCGCGGATATGCTTCCCCCTACTTTTCAACCGATCCTGAAAAGATGGTTGCAGAGGTTGAGGACGCCTACGTCTTACTAACCGATAAAAAAATAACTGCCGTTTCCGATCTTCTGCCTTTTCTTGAGAAGTTTGTAAAGGTCTCAAAGAACTTGGTGATCATTGCAGATGAAGTGGAGGGTGAGGCTTTGGCAACTCTCGTCGTGAACAAACTTCGTGGAACCTTTAATGCGTTGGTTGTTAAGGCTCCTGGATTCGGCGACCGAAGAAAAGAGATGCTTGAGGATATCGCAATCTTAACCGGAGCAACGGTAATCTCTGAGGATCTTGGCAAGAAACTTGAGAGCGTTGAGATTGAAGACTGCGGTCGAGCAGACAAGGTCTGGGCAGATAAAGAAAACTGCAGAATCATAGGCGGAAAGGGAAATAAGGCAAAGATACAAGGACGGGTGGCACAGTTAAGACGCGAGATTGATGAGGCAACTTCGGATTTTGACAAAGAAAAACTTCAGGAAAGACTTGCGAAACTTTCAGGCGGCGTTGCAGTGATAAATGTGGGGGCCGCAACCGAGATTGAGATGAAGGAGAAGAAAGAGCGGGTTAATGATGCGGTTGCCGCAACAAAAGCCGCTTTGGAGGAGGGGATTGTTGCAGGTGGTGGCGTGACTTTTCTTCAGGCAAGAAAATCTCTCCTTCAGCTTAAAAAACAGACGGAGTTT
>JACOYT010000042.1 GCA_016181725.1 Candidatus Roizmanbacteria bacterium
AGAAAAGACATGATATCCAATTATTTGAAAGGCATTTGGAAGACAATCTGTTTGCTCTCCATAAGACCTTAGCAAACAAAACCTATCGTCATGGTACTTATCAATCTTTTTATGTTCAGGACCCGAAACAACGTCACATTCATAAAGCTACAGTTGTTGATCGAGTAGTCCATCACTTGCTTTACAACTATCTATATGAATTATTTGATAAGACTTTCATTTTTGATTCTTTCTCTTGTCGTCTTAATAAAGGAACCCATAAGGGAGTTAATCGACTTGAAGTTTTTACAAAAAGGGCTTCCTCAAACTATACAAGGCCCTCTTGGGTTTTGAAATGTGATATTAAGGAATTTTTTGCAAGCGTTGATCATAAAATATTACTTCATTTAATAAAGCAAAAGGTAAAAGCTAAAGATATTCTTTGGTTACTAAATCAAGTAATAAAAAGTTTTCATTCAGAAAAAGGTCGAGATAAAGGGATGCCTCTTGGAAATCTAACAAGCCAAATATTCTCTAATATTTATTTGAACGAGTTGGATCAATTTGTAAAACATACACTTAAATTTCGATGCTACTTAAGATATGCGGACGACTTCCTCCTTTTATCAAGTAGTAAGGACGGTTTGGTCCAACAGGTTTGGAAGTTGAGAGCTTTTTTACAGCACAAACTCCGACTCAAACTCCATCCGCAAAAAATTATTATCCGTCCGTTTCATTGGGGGATAGACTTTTTAGGATATGTTGTGTTGCCATATTGTCGATTGCCACGAACGAAAACAAAAAGAAGAATGTTTAAAAAATTGCAGGAGAAAGTTCATGAAGATTCTTTCAAGCAGTCATACCAATCCTATCTTGGATATTTGAAGCATGCAAACAGTTATAAAATACAGCAACAATTGAGGAATACTACATGGTTTTTGAAGTGAATTTTCTGAAAATCAGAACCTTTGGGTGGTCGTAGACGGTGAATGACTCATCGGCTGTATCGTCGGGAATTTTCAATTTCCAAGAACCAATTTTCAATGAAGGGTAAGAAGTGAACTCCGCAACTTTTGAAAAGCCGAGTGTTCCCTCGAATAGTCTTTTATAATATCCGGACGTTTCTGGGTAGCAGACTTTGTAACGCTTACAGTCAGAAAGTTTCTGAAGCGGCCTGTAGAGACGATTTGAAGCAATGATAAGGTAATCGGAGCGACCAAATTTTTCATTTAGTTTTGCCCATTTGTTTCGATCGTCTGGAAGATCATATAAAGGAAGTTCTTCAAAACGATAGCGTTCTTGACCAAACAGAGGAAGCCGGTCATCCCAGTGTTCAACGGCAAGCGTGGATCCGGACGGAATATTTTTTACCATCCACTCACTTGCTGCAACTCTGGTATGTTTTTGGGAATATATGTTCATAAATGCAAAGGTCCAGAAAACAGCAGTGACGAGTATTGCAAATACAATGTGACGGGTGACGCGACTGGAAGGGCTCCCGACAGCGCGCACTCCGACGTTCGTCGGAGGAGCACTGGCGGGAGGGAAAGTCGCGGCAGGACCCGTCACATTGTAAAGTTTATAAAACCCATACCCTGCAAGCATTGCAAAAAAAGGGTATAACGGGAGCATATAGCGCATAAACTTAGCCGCAGACTGCCCGACGACAAGAAAGTACCATCCGTAAAACATAACAAGACTTGAAGGTAGCCACCATTCGTCATTCTGAGGGCGAAGCCCGAAGAATCTAGCGTTAGCGTTTTTTTTCGACTTCGCCACGTCTGACGTGGCTTCGTCTAGATCCTTCGTCCGATGGAACATCGGACTCAGGATGACAACGAAACCTACTACGCTTAATATCGAAATTATCGGCCCCGCCCCCCACAGAAAAATATTTTTAAGATAGTAGAGATACGGCGTTGTGGCAACATACTGTAGTGTATAGGGGAAGGCGTAGGGGTTGTTGTTAAGTTTTATCTGGAGTGAGATGTCGGCGAGGAATTTTTGATAGTCCAAAAAAGCATAGGGCATGAAGAGGAAAGTAAAAAGGAAAAAGGAAAAAGGAAAAAGAAGGAGACCAACGATGAAATGGTTAGATGGTCGTATTGTTGTATGGTTATATTGCTGCGTGGTGGAGGTGCGTCTTGCAACCAAGACAAAGATTGCAGGGAGAAGAAGAATGATTGCAGTGAATTTCGTTGCAACTGCTGCGGCTAGCGTTGCCCCCATGAAAACAACAAGCTTCATTGACGGCTTTTTTATATACAAAAGAAGAAGATACATACAGAGCGTAATAAAAAACGTCAAAGGAACATCAACAATATAAAAATGTGCGTTTTGGATCGGAAAAAATGCGATAGCATAGAAAAAAGAGGAGAGGAGCGCAAGCTTTTCGTCTTTGAAAACAAGAACTGCGATTTGGTAAAGAAGGTAAACTGTTGCAATATCAAAAACTACGGAAAGAACTCTTCCAACATAGAGCATGCGAAAATATTCCGTCATGGAGGATGGAAAAAAAGCCGCAAAAATTTGTGTTGCGCCTTTTAAGAGATAGATCGGCAAAGAACCATAATTAAAGAAATGAGGATTTAGGTTGGAAAAGAAGCGGATATTTTCAGAGACCAGAATGATTGCGCGCTCATCAGGATGCAGATGAAATCCCTGATCCCAGTTAATGCCGACAATACGCACGAGGAAAGCTAATACAAGCAAAATTGCTATTTTATACATCAGGAGTATAATTATAGAATATTGATCGAATGGTTATATTGCTGTATGGTTATATGGTTAAGAGGAATCATTTTCAACAATATAACAATATAACCATGTAACCATACAACCATGTTGCCTGTTCTCTTGGATCTCAAGTTCATCAAAATCTACACCTTCGGCGTCTTTTTGGTGCTTGCTTTTTTCTGGGGGGCTTTTTTACTTTGGAAAAATTTCCTCCTCACCTCATTCAAGGAAGAGGAAGTTTTCGATGGGGTTTTTATCTCGTTGGGAGGGGGTCTGTTTCTTTCGCGTTTGACTTATGTCATCTTGCATTTTGATAAGTTCGGTTTCAGCATCCTCAAATTTATTCTCATAAACGGCTACCCCGGCCTTTCTCTCTACGGCTTTCTTTTCGGCTCCCTCCTTTCCCTTTATCTTTACCTGCTTTTTCGGAAATTAAAATTTACCGAGGCGGTAGACTATTTTATACCCGCGGTATTTCTGGCATTGGGATTTGGGAAGTTGGGAAGTTTTTTCTCCGGGGTTGAGGTGGGAACAAAGACAAGATTTTTCTTGTCAATCAAGTACGTCGGCGCCGATGGACTTCGCAACCTGACGCCCCTTTATGAAAGTCTTTTGTTATTTGCCGGGGCATATATAGCGTATAAAATACTTTTTGCGATACGGCGGGAAACCTATCCGAAGGGATTCAATTTTTCATTTTTTGTTCTGTATTTTGCAATAGTATCTTTTGTTTTCGATTTTCTCAAGGCGAGCCCAACGCGATTGTTTGGGTTCAGTTTCAACGCGCTCGTTTCGCTTTTTTTACTCTTGACTTTTACTTTTTATTTTTTATATTATTTCAGGAGTTCAATTTTTGGTTGGTTTGGGGGACTGAGTAATTTTATATCACGAAAGTATGAGCAAAAACTTCACAAGAATCTTTCTCACAAAGCAGCAAAGCGAGATCGAAAAGGAGAGAGAGAACCTTCTGTATCAGGTTGAGGAACTTCGAAAAAACGATCCATTCCAAGATCCAGATCATGCATCAGACAATGCAGCGGTTGATACCGATGTGCGGGAGCAGGTTGGGCATGATACGATCGAGGCCCAGATTAAGGCGCTACAGCGAAAGCTTAAAGACATTGAACTTGCACGTGAGAAGATGTCAAAAGGAAAGTATGGGTATTGTGAACGCTGCAAAGAGGCGATTCCCATTGCCCGGCTTCGGCTCATTCCGGAAGCTCGTTTCTGCGTCGACTGCGAAGGGAAGCTCTACAGCTAACCCAGCTTGCTTAAAAATAGCTCGCTGTGACAGCCTAAAACATGCACTTTGTCGCATATAGTCCATTGACAAAGAACGAGCGCGTGTGTTACTATGCAAAACACATGAAAAAACCAAAAAAACAAAAGTCTAGTGCAATTACAAAAGCGTATTTAGACAAACGTCTTGGACTGTCAGAGCAGATTCTTAAAGACTCATTTAAAAATTATACAGACCAAAGATTTGACCGTTTTGAGAAATACCTAGATTATCGCCTAAAGCCGCTTGAGCAGATGGCAAAAGATTTTTATGAATTTAAAGACAGCGTTTCGAGAAGTTTAGATTGGCTTGTTGGAAAATATAAGAAATTTGACGACGAGCATGTGGTATTGTCCGCAGGCTACTCAACAATCAACGATCATCTTGACAATCATGAGGAGCGACTAAAGACATTGGAGAAGAAGCATTGACAAACAACTTATAGTCTGATAATATACTCTAAATATGTCAACTCCTGAAGCACGGAATTCTCAGCTGCGCGCCTCAACTTCAGAGAAAATTGTGCCAACTTGGAAACTTACAATCGGAGGTAAATCTTCAAAAGAACTTCAAAAAGAGTTGCGAAAAGGAGGTTTTGACGTTAGTTACTACGCACAAGATATGCTCCAAAGTAGAGACTTTACAACCCTTAAAAAACCTGAAGAAATTAATTTGGTCAAAGTTAGCGTTTCAGATCTTGGATTTAATGACGTCGCAACAACTGATCAAATATATCAAGCTGCGAAAGAGCGAGGATATGAACTTTGCCCGCCTGAAGTTGGAGCGCACCTTCGTCTGGCCGATCAAGAGCAACCAATGGGAGAACGGTTTTCTATTGGTATGAAACAAATCACCGATCGGGCGTCCCGGCCATCAGGTGGTTTTTGCTCTTCGCCCGCCTGCAACGCTTGATGCGTAGCATCTGCGGGCAGGCAAGTTTGATAAAGCTTAAAATCTTTAACTCTTTGCTTTTTTGAATTCTTTGTCCCTTTCGGGCCCAAAATTTTTGCATATACTCATCTTCAGATAGGTTGCAAGACGCACCTCCATCACACAGCAATATAACCATACAACAATACGACCATATAACCATTTCATCGTTGGTCTCCTTCTTTTTCCTTTTTCCGTCTTGGACTTCAAAAAATCTCTCTTGATTTTGCTATAGTTAATGTATGCCGGAGATCCCTGTTTTTGCGTTCTTTAATTTCCTGATTTATCTTCTCATTCCCTTTGTTTTCGGCTATGCTGCGCGTCGTATAAATATCTCACCGATCATAGGCTACCTCATAGGCGGTATCGTGCTTGGGAATCTCCTGGATGGGGCGGTGTCACGGGAGGCGATTACCAGCTTTGCGTACTTTGGCATCATCCTTCTCTTATTCACGGTCGGTTTGGAGGTAAATTTTAATAAACTGATTGTCTTAAAGCGTTTTATCCTCATAGGCGGCACGCTCCAGATCCTCATCTCGCTTCTTCTTGTTGGTATCTTAAGCACCTTCTTTGGTTTCTCACCGGTCCAGTCATTTTTGATCGGTCTTGCACTGACTTCCTCATCAACCGCGATTGTTGCAAAGATAATCCAAGATAGAGGAGAGGAGGATTCTTTTTTGGGAGAGATCGCCCTTGGGATTCTCATGTTTCAGGATCTTGCCTTTATTCCCTCAATCATTATTTTTACCTTCTTTCATGCACAGGCAACCTCGCTTGCGGAGGTTTCTAAAAATATTCTGTTTGGACTTTTGGAGGCGACAGTAATTTTGGCCTCTATGTATTACCTTGGGAGAAGACTCATCCCCAAGGTTTTCGATGCAGTTGCAAAAACTTCCCGAGAGCTTCTCAATCTTTTTGTTATCATTTTTATCTTTTTGATTATCGCAATCTCCGCAAGCTTCGATATCCCGGTTTTGATCGGGGCTTTTATCGCAGGAGTTTTGGTCTC
>JACOYT010000015.1 GCA_016181725.1 Candidatus Roizmanbacteria bacterium
TAAAGCAAAAGCCGGTGTCCCGTGGGGTACGGAAATTAAGGATTTTGTTGAGCAAGAACTGGAAATGCCGGCCGGCTTCGTTCAGGTTGCCGAGACAGCCCCAGAAAATATAGATGTCATTATTAAGCGAGCATATGTAGAAGTCGGCGCGGAAGGAGAAAAGATTGACTCTGATGATTACCAAATGGCATGGGAGCGGCAGATTCAAGAACTAGCCAAAGCAGAGCCGCTGGTGAAAAAAGTAAAAGAAGGCCAAGAGCTTTCAAGCGATGAATCAATGGTTCTTGCTGAAAAGTTAAACTCGCCAAAGTATTACTTCAACGAGGCGAACTTACGAGAGGCATATCATTATCCGCCGGGCACTCTCAATGAATTTGTAAAAACCGCCCTTGGAATTCAGGAACTTCCCACCGAAGCCCAAGTTTACGATGAGCGAATCAGCGAGCTTTTTGAAGCGTGGCTGATTGATAAGCAATTCCAGCCAGAGCAAACAAAAATCCTACGCTTAGTAAAGAGTCAATATATCGCTCGCCGGGCCCCAATTGAGGTGTCTATTTTCAACGAACCGATCTTTCAGCACATCGGCGGACTTAATCATGTATTGCAGATTTTTGACGGTGATGCGTTAAAACAAACCATTGCCGAACTTAACCAAAATGTTTTCGTAAATGGCCATGCAAAATAATATCCAACAATTAAGAGAGGAGTTTAAGGGCAAAGTCGCTCGCTTGAACGATTATCTTTGGGGTGCCGGGCTCAAAGACCCGGTTACCCGGATTCAACAGATTAGCTTTCTCTTTTTCTTGAAAATGATGGAAGAGCAGGATATTGCGATGGAAAAAGAGGAGAAACTTACCGGGCACAAGCACAAATCAATCTTTGCCGGTAAAAATGAAAAATTCAGATGGTCGCGCTGGCGCGAAAAAACTGGCCAAACGCTTTATAAGTTCGTGCGCGACGAAGTATTCCCGTTTATTGAAGACCTACACAATGGCCATACTAACATCCGCCAAATTTTTCATGGCGCCAAACTTCTTATTCCCGACGAGATAACGCTCAAAAGAACAATTGAGATTATTGATACTATTGAATTCTCGCGGCTGGATACTGACATCAAAGGCGATCTCTATGAGTCGCTTCTTGCGAGTATTGAGTCCGCCGGTGAGCTGGGACAGTTTCTTACGCCTCGTCACATCATCCGCGCGATTATTGAGATGGTGAATCCCAAAATCGGCGAGACGATTTTTGATCCTGCCTGTGGGTCTGCCGGCTTCTTAATCACTTCGTATGAATGGCTGAAATTCAAAAATAGCGATCCGAAAAATATTGAAGAGCGCGATGGCAGAAAAATCGGCTATGGCGACAAGCTTAATAAAGAACAATGGAAATTTCTAACCGAGAAAACTTTTCACGGCTATGATGTGGACCCGGAAATGGTTCGCCTCGCTTTGATGAATCTTATTTTACATGGCATTGAAGGCGCGCATATTCGCAGAAAAGACACCGTTGCCGGTGCCGAGGACGAAGAAGATTTGCGCCGCTTTGATATCGTGCTCACCAATCCGCCATTCGCCGGAAAAGTTGACCGCGAGCGCATCAAGCCGACCCTGCCGGTGAAGTCCAATAAAACGCAGGTTCTTTTTCTTGGCTATGTTATCAATTCCCTAAAGCCGAACGGTCGGGCCGGAATAATTTTGCCCGAAGGTTCCCGGAGTAAAAACCAGCTTCTTGGTATTCAAAAGAAAACCCACGCCTAAATTGGATGAAAAAGAGCAGATTTGGTTTTTTGACATGAAAGGCGATGGCTCATCGCTCTCGGCCGCCAAGAAGTTTGGCCCGCAATACAAAAATGATATTCCGAAACTTTTAGAACTTTGGAACAAAGACCAAGCAGTCGCAAAGCCGTTTTCGTGGTTTACGGCAGTGAAAGAAATTACGGAGAATGATTATATTCTCTCGGCTAACACTTATAGCCCATACAACGGCGAGGAAGAAATGAGTCATCGCGACCCGAAGGAGATTTTGAAAGAGATCGAGGGTGATGAAAAAAAATTACAATCAACCTTAAAAGAAGTAAAAGAAAAATTGTAACTTTTTATGGCAAATACTCTTAGGGCATTAATTAGTCAAATCCGTTTTTCTCTCAGTAATCTGGGTGCGCAAAATCGCTTTCATGATTTTGAAGATATTTGCCGTCATTTTGCAAGGAAAAGGCTCGGCTTGAACATTATTCCTGCAACTGGCCCCGTGCAGAGTGGTGGTGACCAAGGCAGAGATTTTGAAACTTATAAGATTATTCCTGAATTCAGGCCCGTAAAAACCGATGTATTCAAAGTGGTTGAAGGGTCTGCAGCTTTTGCTTGCACTATTCAGAAGGACGATATCCCAGGGAAAATTAAGTCAGATGTAAAAAAGATTGTTGAAGAAGGCACGAAGGTTGATATTGTATATTTTTTTTCTCAAGAGAATGTTCCTGTCGCCAAAAGACACGAGCTGCAGAAATGGGCTTTAGGTACATACTCCGTCGGGCTAGAAATTTTCGATGGAGAATTCTTGGCAGAAAATCTTGCCGATAAAGATTTGTTTTGGATAGCTCTCGAATACCTTCAAATCCCATCGAATCTTTACCCGGAAGTTGATGATATTGATTATCTAAAAATCAAGGAACTTTGGGAAGGAAGAACCGTCACTGGAGTTAACTATGCAGCCTTCGATGAATTAAGGGCTTTGGGGAGAAGGTCTCTTTTTGACAAAGAGACGAAACATGACCTGACCTTCTGGGTCAGTAAGTTAGAGGGGCTCTTGGCGTTTGAATCCTCAGCTGAATTTAAAAGAAAAGTTATATACGAAGTAGTTGCGCTCAGGATTAGAGGTACCGGAACCCTGAAAGGGTGGGAAAAATACATCAGAGAATATTTTTCTCTCCAAAATGGCTTTAATCATCCAGTTGAAGCTGGAGAGGCAATAGTAGTGTTGATGTATGGATACGGAGCAAAGTTTAGAGGTGCAGCCGAAATCACTAATGAGGAACTCCGAGCATGGAGGTCGCAAATTGGTGAATACATAGAGGAAGAACTGAGAAGGGAACATCCAAAGACCATACAATCTGTTTTGTATGAGTTGAAGGGCAGCTTCCTTGTTAACAATCCATACGAAGACACCCTCGATGAAGGGCTTAACTGGTGGATTAAAGTGGCCGAACAGTTGGACGAGACACCTTTGTTTCCGTTAGAGAGATTAGCTGACCTGCTTACCGCGATTATTGAATTTATGGAGCCTAACCCGAAGTTCGATAAACTTACGGGAATGCTCGATGCACACCTAGAAAAGCGCGTTGGAGGTTTTGCGGCTGCGGAGAAGAGTCGAGACAGAGCATTGGCTTATCGGGGAAAGGGAGACTTTGGTCGGGCATTGAAAGAATTGCACAAGGCAAAAGCAAGTTGGTATGCACATGAGACTCTATACGGCTCGCTTCTTTCAATGCTTCTTATTGCTGATACTTATAGCGAACTGGGGCTCAATTATGCCGCAAAGTACTACGCTGCAGCTGTTGCTTACATAGCTTCGAGGGCAAGAGAGGAAAAAGATAAAAGTTTTCTACCGCGAGGCCTTTCTGCACTTGCAGAATATGAATACATGAATGGCGAATGGGCGCATTTTTTTGAGCACACAGATTTTGCATTAAAAGCTCTTGGCGTTTTCTCTACCGGCTTAGACGATAAGCGAATGGATAGGGCGTATGAAAGGGCGTTCTTCTACTCTTCGCTCATACATGTATTCACTGAGATGTTAGACCCTGTTGTGTTTAAATACGCAGACAGAAGGATAAAAGAATGGAACATAGACATTATTAACGACCTTATCCCGGAGGCGAAGAAAAGCTGGTCTCAGAAAGATGTTGCCGAGCTGATTCAAAAGATAAAGACTGAATATTACGGGCATCCATTCAGTGATTTGGGGCCTCTGCGAGAAGTAAAATTTGAAGCTGCGGGAATCGTATGGAAATTTAAATGGAGAAACGGACTGATTGAAACCGCAAAAGCGGAACAACTGATTGCTATTGTTCAAATTCTCTTGGCGGAATCGATACATGAGGAGTTCTATCTTTTGAAGGGAAATACTGAGATTAGTATAGAGTTGGGTGACAATTTTGGAGTTAAAAATATTTCCACCCCTGACAAATTCTGCTGGAAGGTAACCTTCCCTAAAAATTTGCCTTCCACGAAAGAAGAAATCGAGGATTTTCATAGAAGGACTTTTGCTATTGCCATTACTATAATTTCTGAACTTTCTCTGCTCTCAAATGCTCGTCTAAACAAACTTCTTGAATCTTTTTTCAGGGAGGGACTTATAAACAAGGTGATGACGGGCAGTTCTTATGAGATTTTATTTTCTGACCTCACATCAAAGGAGTTGTATGACGAGATAATTCCAATGCCTCCAATTAGTCATCTTGCTGGCCTGGATGTATTGCACAGACCATCCGTTTTCTTGAAATGGAAGGACGGACTTATTACTGAATATGACGAAACTCAATCGAAAGAATTGATTGAGAAAAGATATAAAAATTCTCTTGTTCCTACACGAATTACGCTGGAGCGGCTAAAGGCTGATGAAAAATTTAAAGAGACTGTAAGAAAATTGCGGTCAGAGGAGTGGAAAGATTGGCACATTTTAATGGCATCGGCACTCATTGTCGTTAATTATCGAGTTAATGCTCGTCCTCGTATTCCCGGACAGAACTTCAAGGAAATGACAGAGGTCTTTTCAAAGGAGATGAATAAACCAGAATCCGAAGAATCTCTGCCAGTGCCAGCGGTTGAATTTAATGAGACCGAATTAAAAAACTCATTAGCAATGAGCATGGTCTCTACATTCAAAATGCTTGGCCTAGAGCTAAAATCTCCCACTTTAACCCGTGAGGCGATAATGGAGTTTGCCAGAAAAAGGCTTCGCTATTTTGATGACGATATTCCTCACAAAGATTTGTTTGAAATATAATATTATGTCTTGGCCAACCCGAAAATTAGGAAAAACATGGAAAAGTATATATCAGTAAAACTTCAAACCAGAAACAATAACCCGCTGTCTGATGCTGCTATGATTGAGCGTTCGTGGAGTTTGATGAATGAGAGTATGAGAGCCATTGATTTACAAAGACGACGACTACGATCTGGTGAACCTGAAGATCCGGATTTTATTTTTCGTTGGTGGGTTGATTTACAATTTCTAATTGTTGCTCTAAGACGCTTGCGCAGATCGGCTGAACTAGCCACTCGAGTTTCAACTGCTAAATCAATAATTTCTGATGCCATTGAACAATTTGATCGAGAACTTCCTATGTTGCAGAAAATGCGTAATGTGGGTGAGCACATAGATGATTACGCGGTAGACAGCGAAAAACGGCGACATAAAGATGTCGAGCGTTTCTCCTTACAGGTTGGTTCGTTTGATGGAACTACTTACGAATGGCTAGGTGCGCGTTTAAATATAGACGAAGCCCACCTTGCTTCTACGCATCTCCTGGGAGCGGTTCGTTCGGTTGTTAAAAATTGGCCAAAGAATTCTGAGAATTGAAAAATGATTAATTACCCAACAAAAAAATTAGGAGAGTGCATGATCCAATTTGATCGTGGCATAAGTTGGTCCCGCAAAGATGAAGGCGGGACTATTGCAGTTTTGCGCATTCCCAATATTCAGGAGGGGCACATAAACCTCGACGATCTAAAATACATTAGTGCAAAAAATGGAAATGGTGGGCTACATAAAAACGACATTGTAATGGTTGCCTCGAATGGCAATCCTGATTTGGTTGGTCGTTCTGCTCTTGTTACAGAAAAAGAGGAGGAAATGCGATTTGCCTCTTTTCTTATACGCTTGAGGCTTGATAACACAAAACTTTTGCCGCAATACGCCCATTTATTTTTATTAACGCCGACATTTAAGCGAGAGCTAAGAACAAAAATCGCAACCACTTCTGGGATTTACAACTTGAAAAAGGATCATATTGAAAAAATTAAAATTCCACTCCCACCTCTTGAAACCCAAAAACAAATCGTTGAGCGGTTGGATAAGATTGTTGAGGCACAGAAGTTGAACGACGACCTCATCCAAAAATCCGACGAGCTTTTCCAGTCGCTTTTGCACAAAGAACTCAACCTCGCCGGCAAGGATTGGGAGACGAAAAAGTTAGGAGAGGTAATAGAAATTAATTATGGCAAAGGACTGCCAAAGGATTGTCGTGTAGATTCTGGTAGATATTTTGCT
>JACOYT010000005.1 GCA_016181725.1 Candidatus Roizmanbacteria bacterium
GTGATCCTCGAATCCGCGGTGATTGCGGATCGGGCATAACGGATAAAAGCTACCCCGGGGATAACAGGCTAGTCGCCTCCGAGAGTTCATATCGACGAGACGGTTCGGCACCTCGATGTCGGCTCATCGTATCCTGGGGCTGAAGTTGGTCCCAAGGGTCGGGCTGTTCGCCCGTTAAAACGGTACGCGAGCTGGGTTCAGAACGTCGTGAGACAGTTCGGTCTCTATCCGGTGTAGGCGCTTGGATTTTTGAGAGGGTACTCCTGCAGTACGAGAGGACCTAGGAGTGGTGATCCCTGGTGTACCAGTTGTCTCAAAAGGGCATCGCTGGGTAGCTATATCGCTTTCTGATAAGCACTGAAAGCATCTTAAGTGCGAAGCAGGCCTCAAGATGAGAAATCCCTATAGCTTGCCGAAAGACTATCGGCTTGATAGGCGTCAGGTGTAAGCTTCGCAAGAAGTTTAGCCAAGACGTACTAAGTAGCGACTCTTCCATCTCTTCCATTAGTCAAGCACTTTTATTCTGAATACTGCATACTGTATACTGAATACTGCATATGGTTATTCTTGCTGTTGATTCGGGATTAGAAAAAACCGGCTTTGCAGTTTTTAAAAAAACTGCCAACGGACGATCTAATTTCAAATATATAATTTCCGGATTGATCCAAACTTCAAAAAAAAATACTATCCAAAAGCGCCTTGGGGAGATCTATGCCTCGCTTCAAAAACTTGCAAAAACGCATCGCCCTGACATTTTGGTTCTTGAACAGCTTTTTTTCTTCAAGAATCAAAAAACTGCAATCTGGGTAAGCCAGGCACAGGGGATCGCTCTTCTTGTTGCTTCACAGAAAAACATAAGGGTTGATTTCCTGACTCCGCTTCAAGTCAAACTCGCAGTTACCGGATATGGCAAAGCAGATAAGAAATCGGTGCAAAAAATGCTTGCTATTTCGCTCAAACTCAAAGAAGAATTAAAACAAGATGATCAGGCAGATGCTATCGCATGCGGACTTGCCTATTGCTACCTCAATCGGGAATTGACAAAAGAATAGTATACTGAATACTAACGATGAAATCTGTGGTGCTTGTTGTTTTGGATGGTTTCGGCATCGCCCCGCCTGGTCCGGGAAATGCCATACATCTTGCGAATCCAAAGAATTTCAATTCGTTCCTTTTCTCATATCCCAATACCGAGTTAAGAGCTTCCGGAGAAGCGGTCGGTCTGCCTGCATACGAAGTCGGCAACACCGAGGTCGGCCATCTCAATCTTGGGGCAGGCCGAATTGTGTATCAAGATCTTCCCCGTATAAACATGAGTATTGCTGATGGAAGCTTCTACAGAAACCCCGCCTTCTTGCAAGGACTCGTTCATCTCAATAAAACCGGTGGCAGGCTTCATCTTTTGGGTCTTGTTGGGGTAGGAACCGTACATTCAAGCATTGAACATCTCTTTGCTCTTCTTCATTTTGCCAAAGAGAACCAAATAAAAGAACTCTATATCCACGCGATAACAGACGGTAGAGATTCTCCTCCTGAATCCTCTGGGGAGATTATCACCCGTCTTGAGGAAAAACTCCAACAGCTTTCCATCGGGAAAATTGCAACGGTGATGGGGCGCTATTATGCGATGGACCGTGATAGACGTTGGGAACGAACGGAAAAAGCATATCAGTGCCTAACCGAAGGAACAGGCGTTTGGGCAAATACCGCACTCGATGTAGTCCGCGCTGCATACGCCCAGGGAAAGACCGATGAGTTCATTGAACCGGTAAACATCTCTGTTTCTGGCGCACCTGTTGGGCTTGTTAAGCCAGGCGACGTCGTAATTTTTTTCAACTACCGGATCGATCGTCCAAGACAGCTTACCAAGGCGTTTGTCCTGGAAAACTTTGAAGAAGAAGCAAACAAAACTTATTCATTTGACCCCTATGCGATAAAGTATTTCAAGACGCATCTCCCAAAAGAAGAGATCGTTACCCCCCCATTTTTGCGAAAAGAAAAAATTCGAGACCTCCTTTTCATAACAATAACCGAATACGAAAAAAGCCTTCCGGCTATTATCGCATTTCCACCAACTATGGTAAATCTTCCGCTTGGGAGGGTCTTTGCGGAGCATGAGATTCTTCAACTTCGAATGGCTGAATCGGAAAAAGAACGTTTCGTTACCTTTTACTTTAACGGGCAAAGAGAGCAGCCGTTTCTCAACGAAGAACGCCTTATTGTCCCATCTCCCAAGGTTCCCACCTATGATCAGAAACCAGAAATGGCTGCATTTGAACTCACCGAGATCCTCATTAAAAAGATACATGAGCAGAAATATCCGTTCATCCTCTTAAATTTCGCAAACGCCGATATGGTAGGACATACCGGAAATATTCAAGCATCGGTGCAAGCCGTGAAAGTCCTTGATGAGTGTCTTGGTAAAATAGTCCAGACTGGACTTTCCTTAAATACCGCAGTCATCATTACTGCCGACCATGGAAACGTTGAGCAAAAAATAAATCCACAGACCGGCGCAACATCTACCGAACATACCGCAAATCCAGTCCCTTTTATTGCAATAGATAACGCGCTTGCGGGGAGACGCCGGCTTCAAAGCGGCATTTTAGCAGATGTCGCGCCAACGGTTCTTCAGATAATGGGGGTGTCAAAACCTCAAGAAATGACAGGAAGAAATCTTTTAGAGTAGGAATCAGCTAACCAGTTTTTTGACTTTTTCGGTTACTTCTTTTATCGAAGTGTCAGCCTTGACGATATAGTCAGATGCACCAAGATCCTTTGCGGTCTTTTCTTCATTGTTTAGATTTGTTAAAACAACCACAGGAACTTTCTTAAGCTCCATATCGTTTTTGAGCTGTTCAAGGACATCAAATCCGTTCATCCCGCCAGGCAGCATTATGTCAAGCATGATAAGGTTTGGCTTCTGTGCCTTTGCAAGCTCAAGTCCCTGTTTTCCAACGTGCGCATGGAGTACCTCAAAACCTTCCTCTCGGAGTTTTCTTTGGTAGATTTTTTGAAAAACGATATCGTCTTCAATGATGAGGACTTTTTTCATGTATTGAGTTTACACCATGAATTATATTTTGTCCAGACCAAGATACACCGGTATGCTTTTTAGGAACGACGAGAAGCTCAAGGTAAAAGCGGGTCTCCTTGTTTTCCTCACATTCAAACCAAATACGTCCGCCGGTGCTTTCTACAAACGCTTTTACAAAGAAAAGACCCAATCCAGTTCCTTCAGGTTCTTTTAAGGCTGCATGTGTTCCACGAAAAAACCGGGTAAAAATTTTTTTCCGTTCCTTTTTTGGAATACCTATCCCAGTATCTTTTATGCATAGCGTGACCTTGCGATGGTTCATGTGTTCAAGTTCGATACATACCGAACCGCCAGTTTTATTGTATTTTATTGCGTTTGATACAAGATTTGAGATTGCCTCATGGAGATATTTAGGATCGGTCATAATTTTTGGAATCTCATTTTTACAGACAATATTCTTGAGCGTTACCGCTTTCTCTTTTGCAAAAAGTATTGCCTCATCAAATACCCGGCGCGTAATGTCAAGAGGGTCTACAAGGCGAAAAGTAGTTTCTGGCTCACCTCTTTCAAACTGTGTGATATTGAGAAGATCGTTTATTAACTCGATCATCTGAAGACTGCTTCGATATATCTCGGTTATTCTCTCCTTTATATCTTTTGGAAGTTTTGCCTTATATTCTTCAAGAAGCGTCTCCAGACTCCAGCGGATTGCAGTCAAAGGTGTACGGAGCTGATGCGCGGCAAGCATAAGAAACTCTGTCTTTGTCGCGCTCTCATGACTAAGTTGTACTATCTGCTTGCGTATCACCACAATCATTTTCTGGACCCCAACATAAAGCCCCATGAACTCATCGTGCTCATCGGGAATGCCCACATCGGACGCAAAATCGCCAACTGAAGCCTTTGCGAATATCGGCGTAAGCGCGCCTAATTTTTGCCGAACATACGCTTTGTAATCACGCGGAATATTTTTTCTCATAGAACTATGGGGGATTTCGCTTTTCAACTATACCATGCACCTTAGAAAAATTCATTTCAATTTGCGCCGATCTTGCCTAATATTTTTGCTGCATATTTTGCGCCTTTTCCCATCGAACGCCTGACATCTTTTGATTTCAAATATTCTGCGATAAAGCCTGCGGTATATCCATCTCCTGCCCCGGTTGTGTCAACGATTCGTTTGACCGGTACTGCAGGTTCATAACAGACATGGTCTCCCACATATCCGTAACTTCCATGTTTTCCATCGGTCAATATAACAATCTTTTTTTGAATTTCCGGGTGATAGGGGAATACGCTTTTTTTAAAATCGATGTCGTCATGAGGCTTTTTTATCATTTCAGCAAATTCATAGGTATTCATAAAAAGGACTTCTGCCGGAGCAATAAGTCGTTTAATCTGATCCGGCGTCCGCCTGCAATCTTTTATGCCTAGATTGAGAAACGTCATAACGTTGTTTTTCCTTGCAAAAGTAAGGAGTTCCTCCCGCATCATGAGCGAAACATCTGGTAAGTTTCCCAGGTAGACCGCCTTTGCAATAAGAAGATGTCGAAGGTCATTATTGCTGGTAAATATTTGTTCTCGCGGCGGCTCATAGTTTATAATCGTTCGCTCACCTCGCCTGGTAAGAAGAATCGCAGAGATATTTAAATAGTCATCGTGAAACTGGGCAAGATGAGTCGAAACACCTGCTTCTTCAAGCTCCTCAAGAATGATCTTCTTGAACGGATTGTTGCCGACAATACCAAGTACTGCACAGCGTAGTCCGTTTTGCGTTGCTCCAACGGCAACATTTGCACCCCCGCCGCCAATTCCCTCATAGAGGTAATCAACAAAGTACTTTCCGCCAACCGCAAGCTGAAATCGTTTCCTGTCGTAGGTGAGATCGTCACCGCGAAAATAGAGATCAATGCTAATATTTCCGATCGATACGAGATCGAGCATGAAAGTATATTAAAAACTCACATGCCAAATGTCAATCCTTCGACTCGCTTCGCTCGCTCAGGATGATGGTGAGCGAAGTTCCGAGCGAAGTCGAGGAACGAAGTCGAACCATCAATCCTTCGACTTCGCCCCGCATCGTCTGGTGCGGGCTTCGCTCAAGATGATGGTGAGCAAAGGGACGTCTGACGTCCCAAAGCCGAACCATCAAATGTCAAAGCCAAAACCGATTAAAAATAAACGGGTGACGCGGTCGGAAGGGCTCCCGACAGCGCGCACTCCGACGTTCGTCGGAGGAGCACTGGCGGGAAGGAGACCGCGGCAGGACCCGTTTATTTTTGACTAGCTTCTAGCTTTGAGTCTTGCGCTTTGAGCTTTCGTGGTACAATTATCCTATGATTACCATTATTTGCGGAGAGGATGTCGTTTCGTCCCGAAACTACTTTCGTGACATGGTAAAAAAATACCAGGAGAAAAACTTTGCTATCCAAAAAATTCACGCCGAACAGCTTGGTGAAATAACAACTGAGGAAGCAGAATCACCTTCCTTATTTGGTCAAAAAAAAATATATATCGTTGAAAATCTTTCAAAAGAAGCAGCAAAAGGCGGATCTTTCCTTACGAAGTTTCTTTCAAAGATTCAGCATCTTAAGGAAAAAGAACTCATAGACTGGGAAGACGGAACAGCAAAGCGTGATCTTAAATTCGGTGCTATCGGCACAATCAAAGAATTCAAGCCGCAAAAAAACATTTTTCAACTCTTGGAATCCTGCTATCCATCGAATCTTACGGTGTTTTTATCCCTTTTGACCGGCATCTCAACCGCTCAAAATATCGGATTCGTCTATATTATGCTCGCTCGACATATGCGAAACGTACTTCTCACAAAACTCGGTGCAAAATCGGCGCGACTGCAGGCGTGGCAGGTCCAAAAATTGAAAAAGCAAGCGGTCTACTGGGAAAAGGAAAGCCTTATTTCCTTTTACGACAAGCTCCTATCACTTGACATCTCACAAAAAACGGGAAAAAGTGTGTACGCTCTAAAAAGTTCGCTTGAGTTGCTGGCATGTTACTATTTGTAATCAGTTTGGCTTGATCTGACGCTCTAAACCTAAAAACAGCCTGTTTTAGCAGACTACTTGTTTCTCTGCTAATTATTTGGCTTGTCCTGACAGTCTAATTATGGTTATCAATCCGTCAATTTTTAAGGCATACGACATACGGGGCGTGTATCCTTCTGATATCAATGGGGAGAATACGCCTCTTATCATTACGGCAATCTACCGTTTTTTTACCTCTCGCTTAAAAAAATCACCTCTTTCTGTCGTTCTTGGACGCGATATGCGTATCTCATCTCCTTCGCTTTACGAAATCGCAAAAAAAGCATTACTGGCGGAAGGCGCAACCGTTATAGATACCGGTCTTGTATCTACTCCCACCTTTTATTTTGCCGTTTTCCATTATCAATATGATTGCGGTATCCAAATCAGCGCTTCTCATAATCCGAAAGAATACAATGGGATAAAATTTGCGGTACGCGAAGATCATAAAATCGTTAAGATTGGAAAAAATACCGGGATTGATGAAGTTAGAAAAATTGCATTATCTGAAACGCTCACCGAAAGGAATTTGAAGGGTTCCCGCATCTTGCATCCTAACGTTATCGATGATGAAATATCGTTTGTAACGAAAAATTTTGACATGGGTGGGATAACGCCGTTTAAAGTCGTTGCCGATCCGGCAAATGCTATGGGAGCGCTCTATCTTGAAAAGTTGTTTGAACGGATTCCCGGCAAGCTTATCAAGATGAACTTTGACCTCGATGGCACCTTTCCTGCCCATCAGCCAGATCCACTTCAGTTTGAGACACTACATAATCTTCAAAATAAAGTAATTGAGGAAAAAGCGGATCTTGGTATCGCACCAGACGGCGATGGTGACCGGGTTTTTTTCATCGACGAAAAAGGAGGTATTATACCGGCGACGCTTATTACCTCACTTATCACAAAGGAGATCCTTGCAAAATCTCCCGGCGAAACCGTGCTCGTTGATGTTCGATCTATTGGAAATGTGCGAAATATCTGCAAAAAACATGGCGGAAAAGTATCAGTTAGCCATGTTGGCCATGCCCTTATCACTGAGCAACTCAACAAAGAGAACGCGATATTTGCAGGCGAATCATCAGGTCACTTTTATTTTCGTGATATGGGCGGTGCTGAAAGCTCGGTGCGGGCTATCCTCTATGTCTTGGATACAATGAGCCGCACGAGAAAACCGATCTCTGAAATACTCTCGTCACTTCAAACGTGGTATGAATCAGGAGAAATTAATTTTGCGCTTTCTGATAAATCAGCTGCTCAATCGCTTCTTGAATCCATTGAAAAAAAATATCCGGACGGTGAGGTTTCCTGGCTGGATGGCCTATCCGTTGATTACCGCATTTGGCGCTTTAATATTCGTACCTCAAATACCGAGCCCTTGCTTCGATTAAACGTAGAGGCAGAGGATGAAACCGTATTGAAAACAAACTTAGAAAAAATTCTCTCAGAACTTAAGGAGACTGGCGCGAAACGTAAATAGAATACCAAGACCGATAAGGATACTTGCGCCTCCCACAATTATTTTAAGCGCACGATTAATCTGTGAAAGCTTCAGAGTGTGCCTGAGGGGAATTGCAATCATCATGCTTGTTGCAACCATGCCAAGAATTGAGCCTGTGCCAAAAAGCAGCATAAAAACCACACCTGCCGCCAGCGTTCCCACCGCAGTTGAGATTAGAATGATCAGAGCTGCGCTTCCTGCAAGCCCATGAAGGACTCCTATGGAGAAAGCCTTGTAGATATTGAGTGTTGTTTGTCGCTTGTCAACGTGAGCGTGGATATTGTTCTTTCTCCCAAGCAGCGCATCTATCCCAACAAGAACAAGAACCACCCCAACCAACAATTCCGAAAGATTCGCCAATTGTTTTGGAATGGTTAGTTTAAAGGCTAATACGAGTATCCCGGATACAAGAAGAACGAAAGTATGACCAAGTCCCCATGCGATCCCAAAAAACGATGCGCGTTTCAAGCTTCTTGTCTGGCTTACCATAGACGAGACCGCGGCAATATGATCGGTTTCAAACGCGTGCCGCAAGCCCAAAATAAAACCAAAAAGAAGAAGTGTCAGGAATCCAAAAGGCGCTTTCTCCATCCTACTATTGTATAATATCTTCCATGCATATCCGCCTCTCCCGTTATACTACGGCGCTTCTTAAAAAACTGAAAGAACTTCAACATAAACCCCTGCCGGATGAGGTATCGCGCATATCTGTCTCTCCTACGGTCTCGTTTATCGCCCTTGCCTATGAAAAAATTCGTAATGCCGTTGAATATCGTGAAGGGCATCTCATCCGAAAGGGCGCAATCGAGAGGATCTTAAAACGGCGTCTTTCCCTGAACCCGGAGGGAAGAGGAGAAGCGGAAAATTTGATTCGCGAGCTTCTGTGGGCACGATACTTTCCCAATGAAAGTCTTGGCGCCGATGACGTTGCGAAAGTACAAGATATCATAACGACATACCTTATCTTAAAACACGCTCTCCATCCCAAATACTCGCCGTTTCTCTTTGATCTTGCAACGTGTGATATCGAGGAAACGCTTTCTCCAAAAGAAGCAGAACAAAACGCGCTCTTTACCTTCTACATCTATCAGGTCTTAAAAGATAAGGTAAAGATAGACAGGGTGACCGAGGATCAAAAAAATATCGCATTCTATGTTGCCCTTGAGAAAGCCTACAGTAAAAGCGACATCTCATATCTACGGTTTCATCTTTTTACGCTCTCCCATAAGCGGATCTCACAACTGAGCAAGGAAGAAACGCAGTCGCTCATCTTGAGGTTTCCGGAGATTGCAACAGAGATTGACAGCGTTATTGCAAATCCCTACTCGGAAAGGATCCGGCGCTTCATCCAGACGCAGCTACCCCCGTTCAATATCCTCTTTGAGGTCGTACGGAAAAATGAGAATAAGAATCTTGATGCGCTTTTTACGAATCGCGAAGCTCTCTGGCAGGAAGTAGAGCGAACCTGTAAGCAAAAATATGTCCAGACGAGGGAAAAACTTCAGTCGCTTGGAATAAAGGCGATCGTTTACATTTTTTTGACAAAGATGATTTTTGCGTTGCTTTTGGAATATCCGCTCTCATTGTTTTTTTACAACGAGGTAAATTATGCAACTTTGACCGTAAACACGCTCTTTCCGCCGTTTCTGATGTTTGCTATTATTGCGCTGACTAAGATTCCTGGTGAACAAAATACCAAGCGGATGTTTGAACGGTTCGTTGAGATTATCGACGCTGATCGTTCCTTCGAAACCAAAATTTCTTTTATTCTTCGGAAGCCGAAAGTAAGACGCCCCTTCCTTATCTTCTTCTTTACAATTCTCTATTCGCTTACCTTTATTATTACCTTCTCCCTTTTGTACGAAATCCTCACTCTCCTTCAGTTTAATCTGGTAAGTCAGGCTGTCTTTGTCTTCTTCGTCAGTCTTGTTGCATTTTTCGGTTATCGCGTCATCCAAGTTGCAAAAGAATATCGATTGCGAGAACGAGAAAGTTTCTTTCGACCGTTTGCTGATTTTTTTTCGATGCCGATTCTTGCCCTTGGAAAGGTGTTAAGTACTGGACTTGCAAAGATCAATTTCCTTACTGTTCTTTTTGACTTTTTTATTGAGGCGCCGTTTAAGATGATTATCGACGTGTTTGAGGAGTGGATTTCTTTTTTACGCTCAAAAAGGGAAGAAATAGTCTGACCGATTTTATCTAAACTTTAATGCCTCCACAATCGCGTCTGCTATGAATTCGTGGCCTTTAACCGAGGGATGAATGCCGTCAAAACTGTTGACAAGCTCTCGCTTTCCCTCTTTTGTTTGCTGGTTATCGATCGACTTTTCATAGCTATTGACGAGGGGAACTCCCAGTGCCCGTGAAAGAGAAACTGCATTTTCCAATTGTTGGATGATCTGTTGCGCATGTTCGTAGCGTAGATTATCCGGCCAGTCAACACCGCCTGGGCCTCGCCCGAAATCACGAACAAGTGGCGCAATCTCGGCAAGCATATATACCTCGGCATCTTTTTTCTGCTTTGCCGTATTTACAAGCTGGGTGAGAGTCAACCAATGTCTATCGCGGTCAAAAGGATAAAGAGGATTATAGCCGTATGATCCTATGATAATAATATCTGTTTGTATCTTAGGAAGTGGCGGGAAGTTACGATCCTTATATTTGAACTCTTCACTAAATCGAGCAATGCCTTCGCTCACGTTTTCTGAACCCTTTCCGTAGTTGTAAAGAAAAAACGTCGTCTCAGGATACTTTTTTTTCAATGCGTGCTCAAGGTACTCCAATCGTTCTCCCATGGTATCAACCATTGAGTCGCCGATTATTGCGATCGTGTAGGATCTTTTTGCTAAGCTGGGCGTTGGAGTCGCAATTGGAGTAGGTGGTTGAGGTGTTGGGGTGGGAGGAAGCACCTGTGTGGGCAAAACATTCTCTACCTCAACGCCCTTCACCTGCTGCAAAGCCGAAGAGCGAGTGAGGTAGGTATCTGAGGAGCCAAGAACCAGATTGGCAACAAAGTTAACAATAAGTACGGTAGAAAGGAATGTAAAACTTACAAAAAGGATGAGTGATGAGAGTTTTCTTTGAAAAAGATAGCTTATGAAAGACGAGTTATTTGATCCACCTTGCGCTTTTACATACACGGCCTGTGCCATTACCTACAGTGTAGGGAAAAATAATTTTGTTTACAAGTTTTTTGCTACCTTAGTGATAAAGAGGCTCGATACCGAATTTTTTGACTCCGGTGGGAACCCTTACCTCTCGTTGGGTCTGGGCTCCCAAGTCGCAAAAAATTGGTATCTTCGCCTCTTTCTCTCACGAAGCCATCAAATCATCCAGAAAAAGTAGATCGACGGGTGGCGAGATTAGGAGATTCGCGAAGGACCAAAATTTTCATGTGGAATAGGATTTTGGGCAGGTGACGGGTGACGCGACTGGAAGGGCTCCCGACAGCGCGCACTCCGACATATCGTCGGAGGAGCACTGGCGGGAGGGAAAGTCGCGGCAGGACCCGTCACCGTCACCTTCCTAAGAGACGACTGGTCCGAGCAGATATGCAAAAAATTTCGCCCTTGACAAAGTGAACAATTGTTTACTATACTTATCTTGCATGGATACAACTGCACGGAAAAACAGTCTCAAACGCTTCTTTAAAAAGCATCGCCGCCTCCCGTCGTATTCTGAAATGCTTCATTTGTTCGGTCTTTCATCAAAGAATGCGGTCTTTAAAATTGTTCAACGATGGATTGCGGAAGGATTCCTAAAAAAAGAGGGGCGCAAACTGGCACCAACCTCACGATTTTTTAGTCTTCCTTTGTTAGGACTGGTGAAAGCCGGCTTCCCAATACTTTCCGAGGAAGACAAGAAGTATCTTACGCTCGATGACTATCTTATCGAAGATCCGGTGTCTTCGTTTCTTCTTACCGTAAGCGGTGACTCTCTCCATGAGATTGGTATTTTTGAGGGCGACATCGTTGTTGTTGAACGGAGAAAAAATGCGCTGCCAGGCGATATCGTACTTGCCGAGATTGATCGCGAATGGACGTTAAAGATACTTCGAAGAGACCGCCTTAACAACCGATTATATCTTGCTTCGGCAAACTCGAAATATCCTCCCTTCTACCCGCAAACCGAGCTCACAATTCATGGGATCGTAAAGGCGGTCATCCGCAAACTCCGCAATTAATTTAAAGCAAGTCTAATAGCAAAGTGGACCAGCCAAAGTTTTCCCTGCGGTATCCCTGGCCTGTTTCGGGGTTGTAATATTCTCTGAAGCCGTGCTTGTCAACCATCTCACACATCTTATCTACAATCTGATCAGCGATCTTATGGTATCCATGTTTCCTTAGACCCTTCACAATAAACCAGTTTGTATTTATCCATGTTGGCCCCCGCCACAGAAGCTTTATCTTGTGACGTGGCGTCTCTTTTGGGTGATAATGGGGCTCGTTTCTTGCAACAGTAGGAACCGGGTATGGAGTCCAAAACTCATTTTCATTCAAAAGATGTTTTTCAATCAGAGTTGTAAGTTTCTGCCCCCTTAAGCCATCAAGAAACAATGGCAGAAGACTTGCTATGGTTTTTACCCGAGCTGGTTTTTCCGCATGTGAATAGAGAGAGTAAAAAATTTCATCCTCTTCATCCCAGCATTTCCTGATAATAGATTCTTCTGTTTTAGCAGCCATCATCTCAAAATAGGAGGCTTCCTCTTTGTTTCCAATCTCATCAAAAAGCCGAGAAAGGGATCTTGATGCTTCCGCAAACACACAATTAAAAAGAAGTTCCTCAACGTTGAAATAGTCTTCCTTAAGAATGATTTTATTGTCATAATTGTGATAATAATTCCGAAGATCTCCCTTGCGATATGCCCAATGTAAACGCACCGCATCTTCTCCCAAAAACCCAGCAACATACTGAAAGACGGGAAGCTCGTCCATCCCAGACTCATTCGGTGAGATGATTGCGATCAATCGATCCGCGTCCTCATCCCTGTTAGTAACGAGCCATCGGTGGTGATGCGCAAGTTTTGGCAACACCTCTTTCAAAAATTCCTTATCCGGATCTTTTTCATAAATCGATTCAACTCCAATTGCAAGTATAGGAGGCTGGGTTATAGCTGTTGTGTGGGGGCGGAACGAGCGTTTGCTCTCAATATAGGCCCAATGGGGAAGTATTTTTTTATTTCCCCAAAAAATAACGTGGGGGAGAAAACCGTCTTCCCACTGCCCTAAAAGAAACGTTTTTATCTCGCTTTTCGCAAGTTCTGTGTCAAAATGTGAAAGTACGATTGCATGAAATCCGGTATCCCATAACCACTGATAGGTGTATTCTCGGCGAGCAGGCGCTATAAAGCGATAGTTTGTTTTTTTCCATCTGGAATACCCTTGGAAGGTATTCGTCTTAAACACATGTCGCACTTTTTCAATTAGTTGCTGTTTGAATGCGACTTTATCCTGCATAGTTTTCAATGTAACAATTAAAAATCGTATGTCAAATGAAAATTTTGATGTATAATTCCGACTATGCCCGAGCGGAAACCACTTACGTATAAAGACGCTGGAGTGGATATAGATCTTGGAAATGATGCCTCCCGCGTCCTCTACGAAGCAGCTAAGTTAACCTGGAATAATAGAAAGGATCAATTAAGAAATGTCATAGAGCTCTCAAGTGATTTTTCGAGTATTAGAGGAATACATATCGGGGGGCTCCCTGCGGGAACATACTTTAATCTTGGATTCGACGGTGTTGGAACAAAGGTTGAACTTGGAGAACGAACCCTCAAACACGATACGGTCGCATACGATCTGTTTGCAATGGGTTGTGATGATGCCGTACGATATGGCTTTGAACCAGTTGTCGTGGGATCAGTCCTTGACGTAAGAAGCCTTAAAAATGAGGAAAGTGATACCTCTTCTATCGATTTCATAAAACAGCTTGCCATAGGTTCTGTCCGCGCAGCGGGTGAAGCCAATGTAGTTATCATAAACGGTGAAGTTGCCGAGCTTGGTGCACGAGTACAAGGATTTGGTCCATTTAACTATAACTGGAGCGCCGGCGTTGCGGCATTTGCAAAAAGAGAAAATATCATAACTGGACAAAAAGTGAAAAAAGGTGATGTTCTGGTTGCTTTAGGCGAAGAGGGATTTCGGTCAAACGGTATCTCGCTGGTAAGAAAAATCCTTAATGACGAATACGGCAATAACTGGCATTTACGGTCTTGGGAACAAGAAGATATGCCGTTGGGAGAAGCCGTTCTTGTCCCGTCCAAAATTTATACAAAACCCATAATAGCGATGACCGGAGGATATAGAAACAATCCAACCGTTCAAATACATGCAATTGCACATATCACAGGTGGGGGGGATTCCAGAGAAACTTGGGAGAGTGCTTGAACCAACGAATTTGGGGGCGGTAATTGAGACTCCATTCTACCCAAAAAAAATAATGCGATACGTACAAAAGTTAGGAAAAGTCTCCGATGATGAAGCGTATCGAACATGGAATATGGGGCAGGGGATGATAATAATTACTTCTGATCCGGAGGAAGTAATGTATGTCGCCGCAGAGCATGAGATTGAATCACAGATTATTGGCGAGATTGTAAAGGAACCTGGAATTAGAATAAAAAGCAGGGGAGCCTCCACCCCCGGAAGGGAACTATCATTTTAAGCCACTATCACACCGCGTCGGTGTGATTTTATGACCTCGCCGTACAACTGCGGTGGTTGTATACTGGCTTTTCTGACAGTCCAAACTAATGTTGTGAGCCTGCAGGGACTCGAACCCTGAACCTAGCGGTTAAGAGCCGCTTGCTCTACCAGTTGAGCTACAGGCCCGAAAGTTTGTTCATTATATCAAAAGGATGGTGAGAAATAAATCAGCTCTCGCTAGTATTTAGCTCCAATGTATTCAATTTTCAATTTAGACCACTCCCACAGTCCGTGCCACCTCGGAGGTGGCAAAGGAAATCCTGGCTCACAGTGGGTTCTTGACAAATTTTTTATCTTGCATTAGTATAAATATGTTATGTGTCCGGATTGTTGCTAACAAATCTCGACTCCTCTATTAAGCAACCCGTTGCGAAGGGAGGTGGAGCTGTATGAAATGCGTAAAATGTGGGGGAGACTGTGAAGGGTGGAAATGTGCGGTGTGTGGTTCAGAATCACAAGAACATGATCCCGAACACAAACATGCGGACTCTGACCGCGACTGCACTATGAAGTGTAGGAATTGCAATCAAGCTGACGTGCATTGCGCCTGCTGATTGTACAAAGGCCGATAGCATGCTATAATTATTTTATGGTAGAAAGACGCCAGATAGCAAGCGAACAATCTCAACGACAGACCGCAAAAAATTTTTATGTCAGTCTTCGTGCTATCCATGATGCGTATCTCTCGGGTTGGAAACGAGGTATTGCACTTCCTGAGAACGGTTTACGCAGAGATGATTTCCAACGGGCTGAAGCAGCGCACAATCTTCTCGATAAAATCTTAGAAGACGTGTCTCATGAATACCCTGACGTAGATAGAGATACGTTGCGAAGATTGCACAGAAATGAGCCTCTTGCACGAAGAATTGTATTTGGCCTCTTTAGAAGCCGGGAAGATCTGGACGATACAATTGCTGATTTTGGGCTCGGTCGTGAGGAGCTTCGTGTGTTAAACAATGGGCTGGAAGAGTGGCGAAATTCAAACGTAGAAACGCCGGAACAATTCTTTGAAAGAGTTGACTTCCTTAAACGAGTGAGAGCTCAAGCTCGTCCATAAATACTTACTCTGTGCAGTATTCTTGAATTAGTCCGAACGCATTTCGCCGCCTGCGGCGGCGAGGAAGTCCTCCCGCGAAAAAATTCTGAAAACACGGCGGAGCCACACCGCTGACAATTTTCCTTCGACTATGCTCAGGATGGTGAGCCTGTCGAACCACAAGTTTTTCTTTGGCGGCATTTTTTAATAAGCTCAATTATTTTTTGCTTCTATGATGAACATAAAATTCCAGAAAAAGTTTCTAATCTTAAACTCGCTAAAACCGCCGTCGAGGAAAATTTTCTGGAGTTCGTTCTTATCATACGTATTATTTTTCCACCGCCACCCGATAAATTTATTAATAATATTACGCCGTGTGATAACTACGAGTAATCTTCCATTGTGTTTGAGTAATTGCTTAAGACCACGCAAAGCTGGTCGCACGCTGTCTTTCGGTAAATGTTCTAACATGGCTGTAGAAACAACAGCATCGTATCCATTCCAATCGGAAGGAAGCTGTTCTAAATCTAAAACATTGGACCTCTTCAATATAATGTTGTTAGCTCCCACTTTCTTGATCCATTGTTGAAATAAATCCAACATGGCTTGTGTAAGATCAAAAGCATGAAATGTTACATCCTCATATCCCTTCTCGCTTGCGATAGTATACAAAGCCCTTGTTGCATTTCCAGTACCACAGCCCGCATCCAAAATTTTGAAGTGAGGTCCTACATAGTTAAATTCCCGGAAAAACTTTTCTATTGCCATACCAAATCCCAAAAAATCCACCATTAAAAATTGATAGTACGACGCTTTCTTAGTATAAATATTTTGAACTTCACTTGTATCCATATTGGAAATTACATTATGATTAAAAAATTTTTCTTCCCCCAAAATTGAATACTAATTAGTCGCCGAGCGAAGCGAGGCGACATCAAACCGCTTGAAAAATTCTGACTGGTGCCCCCGGGAGGAATCGAACCTCCACCACATGGTCTCCCGCATGACTCTTCATGCGCCCCTAGAGGGAATCGAACCCCCATCCCTGGTTCCGAAGACCAGTGCTCTATCCGTTGAGCTATAAGGGCATGCGGGATAAACTCCGCCATGTACTCTATCCGTTAAGCTACGAGGGCTTGGTTTATATTATACTATAGCTTTATGATCTACCTCTTTATCTATTTTTTGGTCATTGCACTTGAATTGATTTTTGCTATTTCCGCCTTCTTGTATATCTCGTCACTCATCTTTTCCTCACTTATGGGCGCGCCTTACGTCCCAACAAAAAACGACGAAATACAAGCCATCCTGAAAGAAGCAGATTTAAAAAAAGACCATCTCTTTCTTGAGTTGGGTTGTGGAGATGGAAGAGTAGTACGGACTGCGGTAAAACATTATCATGTCCGCGGAGTAGGAGTGGATATCAATCCGCTTCTTGTCGGGCTTGCCCGTTTTAAAGCAAGAAAGATACAAAGCCATCTTGAATTCCGGACCTCGCACCTTATGGATACTGGCATCCGAAATTTTGACGTAATCTATCTGTTTCTTATGCCAGATCTTCTTCAGAAGCTTGGCTCCAAACTGAAGGCGGAAACAAAGAAAGGAACTCTCATAATCTCCCACGGTTTCAGACTCGAGGGATTTGAAAAAAATCTCTATAAAACCCTGATGCGAAACCCCTTCCCAACCTACTATTACCGCCTCAATTGACATGTCTTCATCCATTTTCTATAGTGTATGATATGGGGAAAAAATCGACCTTCTGGCTTCTTTCCTTTTCATTTCTCATCCTCCTCAATCTTTACGCTACCGCACGCTACGTCAATAAGGTAAGAAAGGTAAATGCAGCCAATCAAATCCTTGAGGAGATAGAGGAGGGAGGAAGTCTCCAGGACCAATTTGCCACACAAACAGGTCCTGCCAAACAGCAAGGACTTAAAACGATTGTCCAGACGCAAGACGCACGAGCGGCAAATCTCAAAATTTTTTTCAGACGACATAATTCTCCGCTCTATGATTATGCAGACCATATCGTCAAGGTTTCAGACAAATATCAGTTTGATTATCGCCTGCTTCCTGCAATTGCCATGCAAGAATCAACGCTCTGCCGCAATATTCCAGCTGACTCTCACAACTGCTGGGGGTGGGGGATTACGGCAGACAGCGTAACCCGTTTCGCATCGTACGAGGAGGCGATTGAAACCGTGGCAAAGGGATTGAGAAAAAACTATCTTGATAAAGGCTTGACTACGGCAAGTAAAATCATGGAGAAATATACGCCTTCTTCAAACGGGAGCTGGGCCGCAGCGGTGAACGGCTTCATGAGGGCCCTTGAATAGCTGTTACTGTACGGAGCGGGTAACCTGGAGTTCCGAAGAAAGCGAGTACTGGGTCCCCATCTTCTTTGATCGGGTGACAAAAAGCGATCCTCTCTTTTTCTTCTTAGTCATCAAAGCCTCAAGCCATGTCTTTGATTCTCCAATTCGCAGCCGAATGGTCCGAATAAGAGAAAGTATGATCTCCAAAAATCTCACATGGTATACGCCTGGTTTTTCTGGGAGGGGATTCACCGTAAGCTTTTCAACATCCTTGACTTCGCTTATGAGGCTGGAATCGGTTTTTTCAAGAAGTTTAATTTCCTTTCGAATGAGTTCGGTTAGCTCCCCCACCTTCTCTCTCACGATTTCGCGCTCGTGATATTCCTGATAGCGGAAAAGCTGCTCTCTTCGTTGCGTCCTTGGCTGCTCGTGCTGCGCCGGGGCTTCGCGCCGTTCGATAAGTTCTTCAGGAGAGTAGTTGCCAAAAATCTGATCCAACATATCAGAGCCAAGTCTTCCCGGCCGTGTTACCGGAGTATTTTTCAAGGTTTCCGGCGTATCGTTTCTCTGAAAGACGGTTTTTTTGGTGCCGGTTTTCTGCGCCATATATCTATGTTACTACAGGCCAAGCAGGAAATCAAGTGTTTTTTGTTTGCGAAGAAGAGACGCATAAAAATACGCATTTTGTTGGGCTGATTTACGCTCCTTCTCATCGGTTATTGCGCTTAAGAGTTTTTCCAATTCGGCTTGCTCCACCTGGATTTTTTCCTTTTCTGCAATCTCATGGAGAATGAATTCGAGCTTATGCATCTCTTCGATCTCCCTCGTATATCGCGCTTTCAACTCGTCCATAGTGGTGTTTTTCGATTTAAGGTACGCTTCCATAGTAAGGCCAATCTTCTCAACATCATCAACTAATCTGGCAAGTCTCGTATTTAGTTCTTCCTCAAGAATCAGATCGGAGATCTCAACCTTTGCATGCGTAAGAAGCCCGGTAAGGGCTTCATTAAGTAACTTCTGTTTGTCCTCGGCATCCATTTTTTCCTTAGTTTTTTCTGGATCTTTGCCCGGAACCCAGATATCGGCTTTCTTATGTTTCGCCTTAATATTTTTTAGAGCCGCTTTATAATCGCCAAGATCCACCGTTGGTCTTTCTGCAAGCGTGATCTTTATCTGCCAGTCTTCGCCTTCTTTTGCTTTCAAAAGCTCAATTTTTGGAGATACGACCGGCTGGAGTTTTTCTTTCTTTACGATATCCTCATAAATCTTCGGAAGTAGTCTGCGAAGTAATTGTTGATAAACAGCGTCGCGGCTCAGGTGCTTTTCAGCAACCTCCCTCGGCGCCTTTCCTTTGCGGAACCCCTCAACCTCAAGTGATTCCCTCAAAACCTCAAAGGCCTTATCGTACTCTTGAGAGACAACCGTATTTGGGATCTCAACCGTGATCTCAACCGTGTTTTTGGGAAGTTTCTTGAGCTGATGGACGATCATCTTATAATTGTAAGGCAGAATCGTCAAAATACAATTGATTTTTTGACTCTTCAGCTTCAAGAGTCCCCATATAACCACGAACACGAGCTGCCCAGGTAGGGCTCTCTGCATAGCGAGAACCGATCTCCTCTATGGTGGAGAGACCAGCTTGGATATATCGCGTCTGAATACCCTCGGCAACGCGTGCTATGGCGTCCTCCCAGCTTCGGAAGATGGCGTATCCTCCATTCCATCCAAAGGGGTTGTAGGAGCCAGGATACACGTAATTTCCAAACTGCGACTCAAGCCCAGAGATTGCAGGCAAGAAATAACAGTCAAATCGGTAGATTTTACAGTTTGCAAGAAAAGCATCCACGGCATACATCATCGGAGATCCGCTCCGACTCAATACTTCCTCAATAGCTTTTCTCTTTCGATTTTCCTCAAGAACAAATGCTTTATAGGATACTTTCTGCGCAAGAGGTCCCCGGGTAAGGACACCCATCTTTGCAGAGTCTCCCGCAATGTTTTCGGAAGCAAAAACGGTACTTACCTTAAACAATAAGAACAATACAACCAAGAGTTTCTTTATCATATGTTTTTCTCCATTAAAAAAAGACCCTAAAGCTTTTTCACCGGAGCAAAAAAACCTTAGAGTCTAAAAGATAGTATAGCAAATAACTACAGGTCTGTCAAGGGCGGTTTCATAAATGGCTTCTAGTTGTCTGCGTAGGCTCAATTCGTGCGTGGAGTTTCCTAGAGATATTTGGGATCTGGGTCAATACTGGCCATTGGCTTGAGAATTCTTGCGCGTCCCCGAGGTTGCCTTTCACTTGGCATTGAATAGTATTCATCAAGCTCTTCTTCCATCTCAAGCCGTTTTTCTTCCATTTCTTTTCGAATTTGTCGAACCCATTCCTCCCTATCTGGTTGTCCCCCTAACTCTCGATTTGCCATCTCCCTATTATATAGTAATTCGATCTTTTTGGGGATTTATTGTGGCAAGAAGAGCGTTGAGCTCTTTCCTTTTTTCAAAAGAGACTATTCCGTCTGCGGTTTCTTCTTTTTTTCCTTTAGCAAGCTTTAGGTTTTTTGTTTCCCTCTTTCTGCATACGTCAAAACCTTTTCCATCTATTTGGTCCCTAACGGTAAAACCGCGCAGCTGGAGTTCGCAATATACAGCTGGTGGCGGCGTGCGCGATGCCTTTTCAATCAAAAATCCAGGATCGCTAAAAAAATTTAGGCTCAATGGAAGCTGACCTCGAAGATATTTCCTTAGCTTTTTTGTAAGCGGTCTTCCAACATACAATCCATAAGATTCAAGAAGTTTATCAGGATCTATATCGTCACGATGAACATACGAGGTGCCGAGATAATATCGGCGACCATCATCATCCTCATAATCAGGCAAAATAGGAGCTCGAATGATCAATTCCTGCCAGTTTTGCTCATATACAAGAGGGGCCTTTTGACTGGAAACTCTTCGAACAAGGTGAAGAAACAAACCAGATACTCGGTAAAAAGCTTCATAGGCGTGCACGCCTGGAAGAATTTCATGGCCCTCTGGGGTAAGTCTTTCGATATGGGTCGCGAATTCTGGTATCTCGTGCGAGAACCCTCTTTCGTCAATTCGTTGAACCGTAGAAAAACTTCCTTTCTGCGGTTTTTGTCGCAAAGTCTCAACCGGTGGGGCCATCGAGGATGTATTATACGCCCTCGGTAAAAAGTTGACAAATGTAATTTTGCCTGATATTGTAGGCTTTGGGGGTTGGCAGAGGTAGCAGGCAGCTTTATGCCTTGTTGTCTTTCGGTCAACCCCCACACAGGGTAAGGGTTGGGGTAAGGAAGCCGGTTTGGGTTAGGAAGTTGGGTTAGGTGTCATTCCCGACTTGATTGGGAATCCAGAAGTTCTGGATCCCCGCTTTCGCGGGGATGACATATGGAACACCAACTTCTTTACCGAACTTCCATACTGGCTTCTTCGCCCTAACCTTAACCCAACTTCCTGTCTTTGTCAACGTATTATAAGCGACAAAAGATACAACTTAGACCTTTATAAAGCTCTAAGTTTGCTGTTATGCTAATGCGGGTTATGGTGACGCGTATAGTTCTTCACGTGAGCTTATCTCCGGCCTCTCCTGAAGTCTCTATTTCCTCTGAATCCGCCTCTGTCTTCTCTGGGTTTGGCAAAGTTGACAACGATGTTTCTTCCTTCAACATCTTTTCCGTTCATCTCAGCTTGTGCTTTTGCGGCATCTGCCTCATTGGCAAATGTAACAAAGCCAAATCCCTTTGATCTTCCGGTTGCGCTATCTGATATGATAATTGCATCGACGATCTCGCCGTATTGAGTAAATAATTCTCTAAGCGAATGACTGCTTAATGACCATGGGAGACTTCCCACAAATAGTTTTTTCTTATCCATATAAAATTTTCACCTCCTTCCGTATTGAATCTTCTCAAATGAAGTTACACTGACTAACAAACGCAGCCTAACATCCTTTGAAGTAATTATCCTATTATCTCACAAAAAAAGAAAAAAT
>JACOYT010000006.1 GCA_016181725.1 Candidatus Roizmanbacteria bacterium
TGCTCGTATTTTCGTTTCCAAAACAAATCTTCCCAAATGTAATGAACTGCAAGCTGTTTGTACTTTCCAAACTTTTCAAAATGTTTCAGAATTTTTTTAACCGACACGGGATTTTCGGGGTTACGGTCAAAGAATAATTTTGAGTAAATCTTCTGTTCCCACGGCGAAATATGATTGAAAAAATCCCAATGGTGGAAAACATCAAAAAGCAAATACCAAACAGTCGCGGGTCCGACACCATAAAGTTTCAATAATTCCGCCATTTGCGCTTCCCTATCTTTAGCTCTCAATTCTTTTTCATTAATCAGCCCTTGTGAAAAATAATTGTCAATCTTTTTGATTGATTTTGCACGATAACCGACTTTTAAGGCCCGTAAGTCATCTTCGCTTACTTTTTGAAGCTTTCCCGGACTCCAAAAGCAGTATAATTTTTTGCCGTCAAATTCAAGCAATGTGCCGCAATTTTCCAAAAGTGCCTTGAACATTTGAACCGAACGATGAACCGAAGCGTTTTGCAAAACTATCCCGATAATTAGGTACTCATACAAGCAGCTTGGATGTCCAGGGCGCATTCCGCGCCATTTTTTCAAAATCGGTTTTAGAAAATCATCTTTTTGAAAGGTATTGTAAAAATCGTTTAATTCAAGATTAAAATTATAAAGATATTTAATTTCTTCGATGAGCGAATCAGCAAAACCATCTGCCAATTTATCTTTGGCGTAAATTTTTATTTCCACTAATGGCTTCTCAGTCGCTCCCTTATTTGAAAATTTCATACCCAAGCACTTACCTTGCCAGTTCCAAGTTTGCCAACGAATACCCGGCTCCCAATAATTATCTCCTGAAGTAAAATGGTCTGGTTTGTGGAAAGTTGGGTCAAAAGCAAATGGTTTCGCTGGCTTAACTTTACGAGTTTTCTGTAATTTTAGTTTAATCGGCTTTTTCATCTTGTATTTTTTTCAGGCCACGGATAAGGCATCATTTTTGAAATCGGAATTTGCTTTATTTGGTCATCTTCTTCAATAACCACAACTACATCTATACCAGATCGCAAACTACTTTCATAAATGAGTTGTTTGCAAATATGGCAATTTGGACCAGTAATCGCTACGATATCTTTCTCACCATGAATTGCGGCGTGGGCCAATGCCGTTGCTTCTGAATGCATAGTTAAAGTTTCTGTGTCTGAAAGATAAGAAACGCCGGTGTAAATACTTCCTGCTTTTGTCATTAAAGCGACGCCGTATCCCTTACCGCTTTCAGGGTAAGTATTTTTCATTGCTTCATCGCCGAGCTTTATAAGTTTTCTACATTCTTCCTTGGTTAATTCGTAGTATTTTTTATTGCCTAAAGTTTTTTCAACCATAATTTTTTTTAGTTATCTCTCCCACTCTGCGACTTCGGGGTGAAAATCTACTTGATATTCCGGTATGCCGAGCGAGATGCCGTAGCGTCTCGCTTCGTCATATTGTTCTTTGCTTTTCCGGTCAATGTAGAAAATTTTATCTCTAAAAATAATATAATGGTGAGTTTCGTTTTTGAAATCCGCATACCACGAGCCGCCGTGCGCGTAGTCAAGTAACTTGCTTATTTCTACTGCTATAGTTTGTGCCTCACTTTCCGGAATTTCTACTATGTGCAACGTCCATTGCGAAAGCCACGGTGTTTTATGCCCGTCTGTAATTTGTTCAACTTTGGTTGAAACAATTTTCACTTTTTTGAGAATATCTTTACTTTCTAAAGATTCTTCAATAATGACACCCTGGTAATTTTTCATATTCAAGTTTGTGGCCGCTGGAGGACTTGAACCCCCGACCTCATCGATGTGAACGATGCGCTCTAGCCAGCTGAGCTAAGCGGCCCTACTCCTCAAATTATACAAAAACATTCTTGTAATTTACTGAAATTGCTCTTACAATTAATTTTTATGCACATCGTAAAACGCCTCATCGATTTTGTGATGGATATCTTGGAGACCGTGACCTTCGTTGGCTCTATTTTTATCGTCATCTATCTTTTCATCATGCAGCCAAATCAGGTAAAGGGAGCTTCGATGGAGCCAACTTTTGCATCAGGCGACTATATTTTTACCAGCAAAATAACCTACAAGCTTCGTCCAATTGAGCGGGGAGATATCGTCGTTTTTAGGTCCCCAAAAAATCCTGATATCGAATTCATAAAACGAATAATCGCACTACCTGGCGATCGCGTGATGATAAGAGATGGGCAGGTGTATCTTAATGAACAACCCGTCATGGAAGATTACGTAGACAATCAAACTTTTGTTTGGGAAGGGGGATATTCACAGGAAGGCGTTGAAAATGTAGTTGGAGAAGGAGAGATTTTCGTTATGGGCGACAATCGCTCTCGTTCTTCAGATTCACGCGAATTTGGACCTATACCGATCACCTCACTTATTGGGCAGGTCTTTTACCGATATTATCCACCTCAAAAAGCAGGAGCAGTAAAAAATCCTGTTCCAAGGAATCTGCGGTCAATCAGGCCTTTTCCCCATTTTCTCTTTGCCTTTTCGCATACACTTCCATAACCCGTCTTAGCTCTGTGCTGGTCCGCGCCAAGTTCCCATCGATCTCAAATACCAGTTTTCCACGCACCCGGGTTTGGACGATTCTTACGGTCATCCCTTCTTTTTCCGCGTTTCGAATAAACTCGCTTATCTCCTCTTTTGATATATGTGTCCCTTCGTCTTTTATCTTAAAAAGTGCTTCACGCACAAGTTCTTCAGTTTTTATGGTGGTTAGATCTTCAGATAGTACTTTTTCATAGATCTCAATCATCTGCTTCTGGTCATTCAGGCGGGCAATGATAAAAAGATGGCTCAATGGAATTAATTGCGAATAGTATCCGTCAAGTATAAGATTCGGAAGCTTCAGCAATCGAAGAATGTGGCTAACATACGAAGGTTTTAGCCCAATTTTGCTTGCTACTTCCTGCAGGGTGATCCGCTTGTCTTTCTTGATTGATTCGATTAGTTTGGCTTTCTTAAAAAAATCAGGTTCGGCCTTTATTTTTTCAATGGTTGCGCCTATCTCTTCATTCATACCACGAAAACGTATTTTTTGCCGTTGCGACGCCGAAACTCAACTATCCCTTCTCGAAGGGCAATAAGCGTATAATCTTTTGAAAGAAGTACGCCGCCTCCAGGTTTAAATTTAGTCCCCTTCTGCCGGATAATTACATATCCCGGCTTTACCTTTTGTCCTCCGAATATTTTTACACCCAGCCGTTTTGAGCGTGAGTCTCTGTTTCCGGATGCTGCCTTTTGTGATTTTGTATGTGCCATTAGATTTTCAGTATTTTTATTTTTGACAACTGAGGGCGGAAACCCTTTACTCTCCTGTATCGTACCTTTGCTTTAAATCGAGCAACGCGAATTTTGTCTCCTTTGAGATTCTCAATAATCTGGACCTTCGTTTTTTCCTTTAATATCGGCGCCCCGAGAATCACCGATATTTTGTCGGTATCAAAATGAGCAAGCGTCTCAAGCTCGACAGTCTTTGTCTTTCCATTGGCAAGCTTATCAACCACTATCTCATCCTTTTCTTGGACTAAATACTGTTTTCCTCCTGTCTTTATGACCGCATATCTTGCCATAGGTCCCTCCATTATATCAAAATAAGAGTCCGAGCGCAAAAAGTAGGCTCACAAGCGACGAACCGCCATATGAGATGAACGGTAACGCGATTCCAACAATGGGAAGAAGTCCAAGATTCATGCTGATATTAACAATAATCTGAAAAACAAAATACGAGAGAAATCCGAGAGTTAAAAGAAAACGAAAATTGTTTTCCTCATCGCGCGATTTTTGATAGAAAAATAATCTCTTTATTAAAACCACGGCTACAATAAGATAGGCGACAAAGATAGCCAATCCCCCAAAAAGCCCAAATTGCTCAATAAGAGAGGCAAAAGCAAAGTCAGTATGATTTTCCGGTAAGAATAAAAGGCGCGATTGAGTTCCATATCCCATCCCCCTTCCGAAGAACTGGCCGGAACCTATCGTGATAACTGCCTGCACCATATTATATGCGGTACCCTGCGGATTTAATTCTGGATTCAAAAAACTTATAATTCGTTGCCTCTGGTATTCTTTTAGGATAAGCCATCCCACAGGGGATATCGTAAGTATCATAAAAAACACATAAAGAAGATATCGCTTGGGAACTTTTGAAAAGATAAAAATACAAAAAAAGGTAAATGTAAATACTAAAGCCGTCCCCAAATCCGGTTGCTTAAAGATGATAAAAACCGGCAGGATGAAATATCCGAGGCTTTTCCAAAAAACAGCGACATCCTCTATATCCTTTTTATGACGGGTAAAATAATCGGCAAAAAAGAGCACGAAGAAAATTTTGAAAAACTCGGACGGTTGAAAATTAAAAAAATAGAAATCTATCCACCGCTTCGAACCCCGCGCCTCAACACCAACAACATAGGTTATAAGAAGTAAAAAAATAAATAACCAGTAAAAGAACTTTATGTTTGATAGAAAAAATGAAACACCGATTTTCTTAGCAAGGAAAAATAGCGCAAATCCAATTGCCGCATATACAAGGAAATTTGGAAGAAGCTCACGTTTTATCCCAAATAAATTAAAAAAACTAAATATACTCAGAAAGAGTGAAGCAAGAAGAACTGGTAGCATACGATAATTAGCGAAACTTCAATTCTTTTCCAAATGAAATCTTTGCTACAGATGTTTTTTTTCTGATGTAGTCGGCAAATTCCTCAAACTTGTCCGGAAGAGTAATATTTATCTTTTGTGTTGGTAAAAGACCCATCTTCTTGCGTGCGTCTTGTATCTTTCGAACCAGATCGCGCAGCTCTCCCTCCTTTTGAAGCTTGGCGGTAATCTTCGTATCGAGTTTTATCGAAAGAGCTTTTCCTCTTTTGTATTTTATTTGTTTTACATTCACTTCGTTTGCGATAAGGCCGGTCACATCGGAAGAAACCGCGTTTGGGGTAGTAACGGTGAGGGCGGCAAGAGGCTGCCGCACCTTGATTTTTTCTTCCTTTCGCTCTGCATGGGCTTTCTCTACGATTTCTAAAACAACCTCCATCTCTTTTTCAAGCTTGTCGTTTATAAACAGCTTTTTTACTCTTGGCCATTCTGAAAGATGCACGGATTTTTCTTTGGTCAAATTAACGTATATCTCTTCGCTTAGGAAAGGAAGAAAAGGTGAAAGAATTATTGAAAGATTGGTTAAAACATAGTATAAGGTTGCGTAAAAGTTTTTTTTGTCCGCTTGATCTTCAGAATTAATCCAAACTCTGTCTCTGCTTCGTCGTATATACCATGTTGAAAGATCATTTACAAATCTCTCGATTTCATAGGCGCTATCTTTGGTGTTGTAGCTTCTTAAGTTTTTCTCGGTATCAAGAACGAGACGCGTAAATCTACTCAATATCCATCTATCGATTATGTTTTGAGAGGTTGGAGGGTTTAGAGAGTTTGAGAGTTTGGGATGAAATTTATCTAAGTTCGCATACTCAACAAAAAATTTGTAAACATTCCATAAGATAAGGTAAAAGTGTCGTCTGGTATCGTCTGCATGTTTGTAACCAAAAAACATGTTTTCTCGTGGATTTTGGCGTGTGTACATCCATCGCATCACGTCAACTCCAATCTTTTCTGCTCCTTCGTAAAATTCAATCATATTCCCCCAGCTTTTATGCATCGCTCTTCCGTCTTCAGCAAGAAGCGTTGCGAATCCTAAAACCGTTTTAAACGGATTGGTATTTTCCAAGACAGTGGACATCGCAATAAGGGCGTAGAACCAGTTTTTAAACTGTCCGGGAAAGGATTCCGTGATGAAATCCACTGGATACCATTTTCTCCATTCTTCTTGGTTTTCAAGATAAAGTGGCTGTCCCTGATTGTGTTCGGTTATTGTTGAGAAAGGAACAATTCCTGCGTCAAGCCATGGATTCCCAACATCATCTATTCTTTTTGTTCTTTCTTTGCATTTTGTACATGCAATAACAACTTCGTCGATATACGGCTTATGAGGAGAATGACCCATAAACTTATCCCAACCCTCAACCGCTCTTTTCTTAAGCTCCTCTTTTGATCCGATCACCTCAAACTCCCCGCACTTTCGACATTCATATATAGGAAGGGCTAGTCCCCAATAACGATTTTTTTTGCTAATCAACCAATCATGCATGTTTTTCAACCAGTCAAGCTCCCGATCCAAACCAAACTCTGGTATCCAGTGGATTTTCTTTGCAACCGTAACCATCTGCTCCCGCAACGTCCCGCCCCGTTTCACCTTCGCTGGCTTGTCCATCGCAATATACCACTCATCCGTCACTTTCCATACAAGCTCGGTCCCACATCTCCAGCATGCTGGATACCTGTGTTTGTAGTTGTGAATTTCAAGTACCCAATTTTCTCCTTTTTTCTCCTGTTCGAGAAGATAGTTGAGAACAACCCTTGGATTCCTTTTCGCATTCTTTCCTGATAAAAATCCTAATCCGGGCAAATAATCGGCATTGTCTGCGATGACAGAAACCATAGGAAGGTTGTATTTTTTGCCGAGTTTAAAATCCTCTACTCCCGCACTTACTGCAGTGTGGACAAGACCTGTTCCTTCTTCTTTGGATATAGGAAGAATTAACTCATCGGTCGCAATCACGATGTGGAACGACTTGGGATTTTCCTCGGCTACTTTTTTTACTGCTTCAAGATGATCGAATGGTCCTTTATACTTTAAGCCCACGAGCTTGCTTCCTTTTACCGTTTTAACAATTCCCTTATACTTTTTTTTGAAAACTTTCTCTATCAGATCTTTTGCTACCCAAAAAAGATCTCCAGAGTTTCCTTCAACAAGCGAGTAATCGAGTTTTGTATCAATAGCAACAGCTATGTTTGCAGGTATGGTCCATGGCGTAGTCGTCCACACAAGGAGATATTCGTTCTTTTTTCCGGTTACAGGGAGTTCGAAGTAAATCGATTCATGTACTGCCTCTTTATAATTTTCGGTGAGCATCTCGTGTTGCGAAATTGCTGTTTCACAGCGAGGACACCAAGGAACTGACTCGCGCCCCTTATAGATCCACCCGTTTTCATGGCATGTTTTAAGAAAATGCCAGATCATATAGTTGTTCTCGTCGCTCATCGTAAAATACGAATGCTCCCAGTCCATGAAATTACCCAATCGTTTCGTTTGCTCAGTCTGGAGCTTTGAGAAGCGTAATACCCTCTCTTTGCAAAGACTTACAAATTTAGCGATTGAGGCTTTTCGATCGCCAGGCACGAGATCTTCGATCTCTTTTTTGTTCGTCAGTCCCAACTCTTTTTCAACTTCTACCTCAACCCACAATCCTTGGCAATCAAAGCCGTTTTGAAATCGCTGGCGGTATCCAAGAAGGTTGAAAAATCTCTGCCAGATGTCTTTGTAGGTTCTTCCCCACGCGTGATGAACTCCCATCGGATTATTTGCAGTTATGGGCCCGTCAAGAAAGGAGAATCGTTTCTCCGATTTTTCATTTTTCTCTAAATACTTGCCAATAATTCCTCTTCCATACCAATGCTTCAACCACTTTAATTCCATTTTCACAAAATCAGCCTTCGAATCAACCGGTTTGAACATATGAGAAGATTATAACATGAAGTGCTTGACGCTTTTAACCTGCTTGAGGTCTTTAAATGTTTTTTTATGAAGCTTTTCGAATGCTACATCGAGTCTTTTTGCCATGTCTTTTGAATAAGGATTATATTTTTGTAGATCTCCGTACAATTTCCAAGAGTCGTTACATACTTGATCCATAAGTTCTAGCATTTTTTTAGCGCCTACCGAATCTATACTGCTTGGTTTAAATTTATATATTTGCAGTAAACGGCCAATAAAATGAGTTAGGCCTTGAGAATGTGCTGCAAGTTTATCATGATTGCGCGCTGTCATTTCAATAACTTTTAGTTTTTTATTTTTAAAGTAATTTATCCACTTTCTATATGTTTCATTGCTTGCGTTGAAATTACTAACAATCATAGGAAGATTGTCGAAGCTTTCTTTAGCGCTATCTGGCCCAAACATTGGATGGGTTAATATGGCAGTAAAGGATCTTCGCAGTCTGACTTTTTTAAAGATTTTTTCCGGATATTCTTTGACTGAAAGAGTGTCTATGAGTAAATTGTTTCTAAAGTATTTGCTGTGTAGTTCAATTACTTTTTCAAATTCAGAAATTGGCACACAATAGAAAACTGCGTTATTCAAGTAAACCTCAGAAATCTTTTCTGTAATTTTTGCAGTTTTAAGCAGCTTTATCGAGCTCTTTTTGATTTTACTTCTATTGAAAATAGTAAGCTTGAAATCCGCGTTAAGGAGTTTTGCGAAAGTTTGTCCAAATCTTCCGAAACCTACGATACTCACGGATTTAAGTTTCATGAAGAGTAATTATACCGAAGTATTTATTTTTTTCGAAGAAATGCCGGGATGTCAAACTCTGAATCCTCTTCCAAAAATTCTTCTTCTGAAAAGTCAACCTGTTGTGCAAACGACGAAGATTCGGCTTTTTCATCAAGCTCTTCCTTATCTTTCTTGCTTTCGGACTGGAATAACTCATCTTTTCGAAATCTAAATGCGCGAAGTTTTCCTTCATCAAATTTTGTTGCAATCAAAGTTATCTTTATCTGATCAAGCATCTTATCATCAATCACGGCACCAAATATAATATCGGCATTTGGATCGACTGTTTTTGCGATGATTGATGCCGCCTCATCTATCTCGTTCATTGACAGATCCGGTCCCCCAACGATATTGAAAAGAACTCCCTTTGACCCATCAATTGATACATCCAAAAGAGGTGAAGAAATTGCCTGTTTGATCGCCTCCATGGCGCGTTTGTCTCCGCTTCCTACCCCCATTCCCATAAGAGCGGTCCCAGCATTTCGCATAATGGTTTTTACATCCGCAAAATCAACGTTCACTAATCCTGGTATCGTGACCAATTCCGCAATCCCGCGCACGCCTTGATGAAGAACCGAGTCAATTCGTTTAAATGCATCGAGAATCGAAGTTTTCTTATCGATAACCTGAAGTATCCGCTGATTAGGAACGATGATAAGCGTATCTACTTTCTCTTTTAGTTTTTGCGTACCGTCTTCTGCAACAAGTCTTCGTTTTGTTCCTTCAAAATCAAAAGGTTTCGTCACAACAGCAACGGTCAAAGCACCGGTTTCTCTGGCGATTTCAGCGATAATAGGTGCAGCTCCGGTTCCAGTCCCCCCTCCTTGTCCGCAGGTAATAAATACCATATCGGCACCCTCTAATTCCTCCTTGAGTCGTTCTCGCGATTCTTCGGCTGCCTGCCGCCCGATTTCAGGATCACCGCCTGATCCAAGACCACGGGTAAGATTCTCGCCGATCTGAACTTTCGTCTCAGCTTTACTGTGAAGAAGTGCCTGGGCGTCGGTATTTATCACGACAAACTCTACTCCTGGAATTCCGCCATCAATAATCATGGAGGAGAGGGCGTTGCTGCCTCCTCCGCCGATTCCAATTACTTTTATTTTTGCCGGCTGTCCTGCCTTCGGCTTAACAAGCATCTTATGGGATGAATTGTTTTATAAGATTCTTTACTTTTTCAAAAGAACTTCCTACTGAAAAATCTTTAAATATTTTGTTAAATTTTTTTAAACCCGATTCGTACTCTATTATATTTTTTCGTCCGTATAAAATCAAACCAACGGTAGATGCGTATTGGGGATCAAGGACCTCATCAAGAAGTCCGATCACGCGGTCTGGAGTCCCAACACGTATCGGCATTCCGATAATCTTTCTCCCAAGCTCACTTATCCCTGCGGTGAGCGCGCCTCCTCCGGTAATGACAAGCCCCGATGGCGCACTCTGTGCAAACCCGCTTTTCTCAATCTCCTCACCGATAAGCTTATATATCTCTTCAATCCGTGAACCAATGATACCGTCAATCAGGGTCTGCATCGAGACGTCATCGAGATGCTCCGGTAAATGAAGTGCACTTAAGTCGAGCACGTTATGCTTTTTTTCATCACGACGAATTGAAACAGGAAGTTTCTTGCCTAAATGTAGTTTAATCTTCTCTGCTGAATCTAAGGAAACGCGAAGTCCCACGGCAATATCGTTTGTAATATGTCGTGCGCCAATAGGTATTGATGAAGAATGGGAAAGTGCGCCTTCTGCAAAAAGGCAGATATCAATTTTTCCGCCACCTATGTCAACCAGTACGACACCAAGTTCCTTTTCGGTTTCTGTTAAAACAGCCTCTGCCGAAGCAAGTCCGGAAAATATAAATCCGTCGTTCTCAATCCCCAAATCTGCCAGACAGCGGTCAATATTTTTAAGATTGGTTAAAGACGCCGTAATTATATGGGTATCCACCTCAAGACGTACCCCGCTCATTCCAACTGGATTTTTTATTCCGGGCTGGCCATCTACGATGTATTCTCGCGGTATTACCTCGATTATTTGTCTCGTGGTGGAAAGCGAGATAGCTCGAGCTGCCTCAACAACTCGCTCAACATCAGCATCTCCAATCTCCCCTTGTGGATTTGAGACAGCAACAACGCCGTGTGAATTTAACGATGAGATATGTGGTCCTCCAACCGAAACAAAGGTATGATTTATCTTGTGACCAGCCATTCTCTCTGCCTTTTCTACACTCTCTTCAACCGAATTCGTTACCTGGTCGATATCAACGATCAATCCTTTTTTCACTCCTTGCGATCTCGTCGCATTAAATCCTACAATTCGAAGCTCTTCTTCCTCTTTTGACTTTACTGCAACAACTGTTGCAATTTTTATGCTTCCGATATCAATCCCACAAATTAAGGTGTCTGCCATAATGATTACTGCAACGTAACGATCGGCTTATCGAATCTAAGATCCAAAGTCTTAAAATCCTTGCCTTCAATCTTAAATTGACGAACAAGACGCTCAAGTTGATAGTCTTGCGTCTCTCTATCTTTTTCGGTCGTAAAAAATATCACCTTTTTGTCTACTTGTAATCGTATCATATCTAATCCGTTAATATCAATACCAGAGGCGGAAAAACCCAAATCAGATGCTTGCTTTGTAAAATGGAGCGCCAGAAGAAGATCTTTTAATTTTAGCGTATCACCTGCTTGATACGCCGTATAATGTAGCTTTTGATAGTATTTCATGACAGGAGTTTTTAGGGATGTCTTTTTTCTTTTTGCAATTATTCTCCCCTCGCCTGTCAAAAGAAAATAGCCTTGATCAACTTCTAAAGCTACGATCGGCCTATCAAATTCAATGAACAAATGTAAGGTATCCGGATATTTTTTTGCTACACGTACTCGTTTTACCTGTGAATTGTTTTCGTAAATAATTCTTTCAATTTGTCCATCAAAGAGAAGGAAGATATTTTTGAAATAAAAATTTTCAATCCCAACAATCCGAATAGTTCCTTCCGGTGAAGACACTTCTATTTTTCTCACCGAAACATACATGTTCCCAAAATAAAGGAACACGAAGAAGACAATAATAAAAATGAGAAATAAAGCTGCAGTCCGCTTATTCTTTAAAAATCTCTTTGAGGATAATATCCGCGGCATCTTTTTTATACAGCCGTCTTAAATTTTTAAAATTCTTCCGATATTGGAAAAGATTTTTTACCACCGTATCGATAAGTACCGCCAGCCTTTCGCTTGGTTCCGATTGGGGAAAAATCTCGCCAACACCTTCTTTTTGGAAAATCTCTGCTTGTTTCTGTTGTTCTTTGCCTGCCGACCATGGGAGGGGGATAAAGATTGCTGGTTTCTCAAGACTAATAAGTTCAAAAAACGTATTTGCACCAGCTCGCCCAACTACGACGTCTGCTTGAGCATATACATATCCGATCTCCTCCTCAAGAAAGTGTTTTTTCGGGAAATAGAAGCTTTTCAACCTTTCGGGAAGTTGTTCTTTGAAATTTAGAAGCATCTCATAATCATTGTATTTGGCGGTGTCTCCCACCTGATGAATAACGATATATTTTTTTAGCAAAGCCGGCAATATATTCTTAAGGTGCAAATTAATGCCGTGCGATCCTAAAGAGCCGCCGGTGACATAGATCACTGGTCGGTCTTTATAAAAAGTGGTTGGTTTTTTCTTCGACTTAAAAACCGAGGTTCGAATTGGATTTCCGGTTAAAAAGACTTTGTGTTTTGGGAAAAACCGCTCTGTTTCTGGAAAAGATACAAAAATCTTTTTTGCGAATAATCCGATAAATCGATTCGCTTTCCCCGGAATGCTTGTCTGCTCATGAAGATATACCGGTATCTCTGAAAGATACGCCCAAAACGCAATAGGAACTGCCAGATAGCTTCCAAAGGTAAGAATGATTTGAGGTCTCTCCTCTTTGATAATACGAAAGCCTTGAAAAAATCCAAACGGAATTCGAAGAACACTGGCTATTGTTGCCGTTGAGACCAACCGATTCAGCCGCCCGGTCTGAAGATGTATGAAACGAATATTTCTCCGCGTAATTTCTTTATACTCCAAAGATAACGTCTGCTCGCTTTCCAGCGCATATTTTCTCCCCACAAACACAATTTCGTGATCCTTGAGACGCTCAAGAAGCGCTAATGCCGGCGTAACGTGACCTCCCGTAACAAGTATCTTCATAGTTTTTTTGTTCTTTTTGCGATGTTTAACAATATCCCAAGAAGTGAAAATGATACAAGCAGATTCGAGCCGCCGTACGATATAAACGGGAGAGGAACGCCGGTTAACGGAAGAAGATTGACCATACCAGAAAGATTTATGGTGATCTGCAAGGCAAAATAGGCAAGAATCCCACCGGCAAGAAGCTTCCCATACCTATCCGGCGCCTTTTGACTAATTCGATAGATACTGTAAAGCAGCGCGAAAAATGAAAAAATCAAAATAAAACCTCCGATAAATCCAAACTCCTCTGCGATTATCGCAAAAATCGAATCCGTATGCGCCTCCGGAAGAAACAGAAATTTCTGACGAGATGCGCCAAAACCTTGTCCAAGAAGACCTCCATTGCCAAGGGATATGAGAATCTGATTCACATGATATCCAATCCCAAGAGGATCAGATGAGGGATTCAAAAATGCCAAGAGTCGCTGGAATCTGTAGGAAGAACTCTGTACCAGAAGTAAAAATCCCAAAAACGAAATCGGAATAAGAACAACAAGGTATGTCAGCTGTATCCCTGCCAAAAAATAGACAATAATGCTTAATGAAAATACAATGATTGCAGTCCCCATATCTGGCTGCAAAATAATGAGAAAAATAAGCATTCCCAAAAGTACGACGAACGAAAAGAATCGTTTCCTTTCTCGATGAATAAACCATGAGGAAAGATAGATAATAACAGAAAACTTTGCAATCTCAGTTGGCTGAAAATTAATAATTCCCAAGTCAAGCCACCGCCTTGCACCTCCTGCCTGGGACCCAATTCCGGGAATGAGCACCACAACAAGAAGAATCAGCGTAATCATCATAAGAGGAAACGACAGATAATACAGTTTGTGATAATCAATAAAAGAGAAAAAGAACATCGCTATAATTCCAAAAACGATCCAAACCGACTGAAGGTTGAAATAATAGAAGCTGTTGCCAAATTCACTAAAACTTTTTACCGAGGAAGCCTCAAACACAAAAAACAATCCAACAATTGACAGGAGTATGGGGGTATAAAACAAAGAGGAGATATCTCTTACGATTGCTGTTTTTTTCACTCGCATATCTTCATTGTAGAACGATATCAGCTCAAACTCAATCTCCCAAAGAGTTTCTTTACCGCTTTATTGAATTCCTCTCCTCGGTGAAACTCGTTTTTAAATAGTGAAAATGAGGTTGCGGAAGGAGAAAAAAGGATGACGGCTTTTTGATCAAACTGTGAAACAGTGTCTTTCGCATCATGCAACACCTCAGTAAAATTATCGTATATTCTTGTGATGGGTATATTTTGAGATTTCCTAAGTACCGGAAGTATTTCATCGGTAAAAGAACCTTTCAAGAAAATAATCTTTTTAACCCCATCTAACCTGTCTGCTAATTCTTGGTATGGCAAGTGTTTGGAGTCGCCACCGATTATCAAAATAATGGGATATATATCGAATGTCTCGATTGCTTTCATCGTAGATGTTGGAGTGGTCGATGCAGAATCGTTAACGATCATCACACGCTCATTTTCAAAAACCACTTCTTGACGGTAGGGAAGCCCCCTAAGTTGCGCAATTATATTGGCCGCCTCGTGATGATCAATCCCAAGGGTTCTGACCGTCCCCAAAGCAGCCGCAGCATTCTCAAGATTGTGGGCACCGGAAAGATAGCGTAACTTTTTGGGGAAATCTCCATTTTTAAAGTAAAAAATCTTACTTTGTGGCTTTTCCTTTTCAATCTCGCCTTTTAATTGAGTATTTACAACGAGGATGTCTTTTTTTTTCTGATAGAGATAAATCGCCTTTTTATCATAAAAGTATGGCTGCAGTGATTCGTAGTAGTTAAGATGGTCGGGATAGAAATTGGTAAAAACCGCAATATGCGGACTTAACTTTTTTCGATGGAAGCCGGAAAGCTGCCATGACGAAAGCTCCAAAACGACAACACTGTTTTTACTTACGTTCTTGAGAAGTGAAATTGTTGAAACACCGGATATATTGCCAGCAAGATAAACCTGTGATTTTTTTCTTTTCAAAACCTCGTAAATCATCATCGCGGTCGTTGATTTACCTCTCGTCCCTGTTACACCGATGAGCGGCGATGGACACAGGGATGCAAAAAATGAGACCTCCATCTCTACCGGGATGCCATTTTCCTCTGCCTCTTTCAGTTCAGAAAGCGTCCATGGTACCGATGGTCCTTTAAAAATTATGTCTGCATTGAGAAAGTCGTCTCTTTTATGCAAGCCAAGTGTATAATCGATCTTTAGATCGGTGAGCGTCCGAAGCAATTCCTTCAATTCATTTTCCCCCTTAAGATCGGTTACCTTTACCTTGGCGCCAAATTCACAGAGAAATCTTGCCAACCCTACTCCCCCACCTTGAATTCCCAACCCGACCACAAGGACACGCTTGCCGAAAAATTTTTCTTTTAACAGGCGGGAGAGGGCGGTTTGCATTAGTATATTCTACCATCTTGAGATTGTGTAAAATAGGAAGACCGATGAAGATTGGCATATTTGATTCAGGATTAGGAGGACTTGCGATCCTAAAAGATATTCTTAAACTTCTCCCGCAATACGACTATGTGTTTTTAGGCGACAATGCAAGAACTCCCTATGGAGGACGCTCTCCATACGTGATTTATGAATTTACGAAACGCGCAATTGATTTTCTGATCGATAACGACTGTCGATTGATTATTGTTGCCTGCAATACAGCAAGCGCCGTTGCATTACGGAAGATTCAGCAACGTTATCTTCCAGATAAACACCCGGCTAAGAAAGTCTTGGGTGTTATACGTCCAACTGTTGAAGCCGTGGTTGAAAATGGCGGCAGTCACATCGCTGTGATAGGAACATACGCAACAATCAGATCAAACGCATTTCCACGCGAAATAAGAAAAATTCTCCCGGCTGCAAAAATCTATCAAAAACCGACCCCGCTTCTTGTTCCGATTATAGAAGAAGGGGAAATTGATTGGATTGGGACTAATCTCCTTTTAAAAAGATACCTGAAGAGATTTATAGAGAAAAATATTGACACTTTAGTACTTGGGTGTACGCACTATGGATTAATACAAGAAAAGATTCGGGCCTTATTTCAGGAAAACACGCGGATTATTTCGCAGGGGAATGCCGTTGCCGAAAAATTGAAGAGCTATTTGAAACAGCATTCAGAAATAGAAAAACAGTTATCACAAAAGGGGAAGAGAAACCTTTACGTCACCGATATGAATCAGCGATATAGAAAAGTAGCCCAACTCTTTCTTAAAAATCACTTTGGCAACCGAGATACCTTCTCACTCATACGTATTTAACTTATCCTACTTCAGAAAAGCAAGCATCAGACCAAAGACCGAAAAAAGGATCGAGATCACCCAAAACCTCATGACGATTTTTGGCTCTTCCCAACCGCGAAGCTGAAGCCAAAGGTGGAGAGGGGCGACAGGAAAGATTTTCCTTTTTAAAAATTTTTTTCCGATAAGTTGAATCAATGAGCTTGCAATCTCAATGACAAAAACGCCTCCGATTATAGAAAGACTGAAGGCTTTTCCCAAGATGAGCCCGATTACCGCAAACGTTGCCCCAAAAGAGAGTGCGCCTGCATCGCCGAGATGAAGTCTCGCCGGCCAGATATTAAAGTATAAAAACGCAATCAATCCTCCGAGCCAAATCCCGATAAAAAGCGACGAGGGGACATCGAGGATTGACCGCGAGATAATCCAAAAACTTGCAAGCGCAATCATAAGAACTCCTGCCGCCAAACCATCCAATCCATCTGCAATGTTTACCGCATTTGCAAAAGCCACAATGGTAAATGCAGAAAAAAGGATATAAAAATACGAAATTTCATACACGCCAAAAAACGGGATATGGACGATGTCGATCTTTAACTCACTAAACAACCAGTATGAGATTATCAATGCCAAGGCCGTCTCAAAAAGAAGTTTATGGCGCAACCGCAAGCCAAAGAACTGGTCTTTTTGCCAAAAGAAAATCTTCCGAAGATCATCATAGATCCCCAAGAGCGCAAAGCTGATAAACGCAAAAAGGATTATTTTTATTTCTGAAATAACTGAGGGGTAGTTTGATTGGATGGGTCTGTTAAATAGAATAAAGAGTAAGAGGAAAAAGGAAAAGAGAAACACGGTGGTTATCACGGTAAGCAATCCTCCGCCTACCGGTGTTCCTGTTTTATGGCTATGATATCGATCGTATACCGGCGTTGACTTATTGAAGACATCTCTCGTTTTCTGGTGAACTCTTTGAAACTTCAATCTATAGAGGAAGTTTATAAAAGGGATGATGAGGGCAGAATTTATGATAAAAGAAATGAAAAGTGCAAAAAAATATACAGCCATTTAGAAATAAAACCTTTCTAAGATTTTGGGCACAAAAATGACACTAGCTACAATTATCGACCCGATTGCAAAGATAAGCATCGATGCTGCGGAGACATCTTTTGCCAATTTTATCGCCTCACTCCAGTCCTTATGGATCGCATCGATTGTCTCTTCAATTGCGGTGTTAATTGATTCAACAACAAGCCCGACCGTAATAAGAACGAGGATCGTTAAGAATTCTCCGTAGGAAATCTTAAAATACCAGCCGCCGAAAATGCTTAGTGCGGATAGCAAAAAATGAATACGAAAATTCGGTTGTGTTTTGAAGATCCATCGCAATCCGAAAAAAGCATGATTGAAGCTTGAGGCGGGTTTTCTCATCATAGTATGATTGTACAATAACTCTCGTTAGATTTTTTTGATATCTCCTCCCAAACGCAATATTTTATTCACGACTTCTTCATATCCTCGCTCAAGAATAGATGCTCCAATTACTACCGATACCCCTTTTGCAATAAGTGCCGCAAGAACCAATGAAGCCCCAGCCCTAAGATCAGCAATACGCAAAGCGCCTCCATGAAGCGGATAACCACCGTGGATCTTAATCGCCTGCTGGTATCTCTTTCTCTCGCTATGGTTGAAAAAATAAAATTCGCTTGGATTTTCTACCTCGCGGTTTACAAACTTTATTTTTGCTCCAAGCTTTCGAAGTTCCTTGACATAGGAAAATCGATTTTCAAACACCTTCTCATGTATGAGTGCGTCGCCAGTTGATTGCGTCATCAAGACCGCCCAATTTGGCTGCCAATCCGTCATAAATCCTGGATGGATCGAGGTCTCAACATCAACTGGCTTTATCTTTGATTTGTAAAAAAAACGGACCGCACCCCGTGAGATAATCTCAACGCCAGAACCTGTTTCTTTTGTCTTTGTAATGAAAGCGTTGATGAGTTCTGGCGCGATAGGTTTTATAACCACGTCGCCTTTGGATGCAACCCCCAAAGCCGCAAAAGTAATCGCCTCATTCCTGTCGGAATGAATTTTGTAAGGTTTCACTTGTACTAATTTTTTAACCCCGGAAATAGCAATCTTTCTTCCGTGTCGTTCAATCCGTGCTCCAGCCTGATTGAGGAATTCGATGAGTTCGTCGATTTCTGGTTCTTGCGCAGCATTTTCAAGCAATATCTTCCCGCGTCCAAAAACGCTAAGGAGAATCAGAAGTTCTGTTCCGGTGTGCGTCGATTTCGGAAATGAATATCCTCTTTTTGGCCCATCTTTCATCTTTGCAAAGTAATAACCCGTATTTGAATCATACTCGACCGAAATTCCAAGCTCCTTCATACCATCGATAATTCGGTTAATCGGCCGCTCTCCAATGCGACACCCGCCTGGATTTGGAATAAAACACTCCCCAACGCGATGAAGAAGAGGTGCGAAAAGAAGAAATGATGCGCGAATTTTTGAAGCATGGAGAAGATCAACCTTGTTGTTTTGAAGCGCCGAATTATCAATCTCCAAGGTGTTTTGGTCAATAAACTCTGCCCAAACGCCCAATTTTTTTATAAGGTGAACCAGTTCGAAAACATCGGATATCCGAGGAATGTTTTTTAAGACGACTTTTGAGTCAAAAAGAAGTGCGGCAATTATGGTCTTGAGAGCTACATTTTTAGCGCCAGAGAGCAGCACCTCCCCCTTAAGAGGCTTCCCTCCTCTTATGATAAATACATCCTCCATAGATTTAAAGCAATATTACTTCCTCCTTAAGCTCAACGCCAAACTTCGCCTTTACCTTCTCCTTTACTAACTCTATCAGTTTTTTAAGATCTTCTGGATTGCCGTCTCCCTGATTTAGGATAAAATTTGCATGCTTCGGTGAAACAACGAAATTTCCTATTCTTGTTCCCTTAAGACCTGCCCTGTCAATAAGACTTCCCGCAGAGGTTCCGTCAATGTTTCGGAAAAAACAACCGCTTGATGCGATACCAAAAGGCTGCGTCGCTTTTCTGTACGTAAGCGCCTCATCTGCGCGCTTTTTTAAAACTTTTGGATCGGCTTTCTTAAATCGAAAAACAACCTCAAGAAGTATCTCGCCTGTTTCTTGAAGCCTGCTATAGTCGTATGCGAAATGGAAATAATCCTTCTTGACTTTCTTCACATTGCCTGCTTTATCCAAAAGATGCGCCGATTCAACAGGATCGCCGAAATAACATTCTGGATTGGTCCATTTCGAGTTCATGTAAATTGCGCCACCGACTGTCCCTGGCAGACCAAGATGATACTCTAATCCCTGGTATCCTGCCTCAACCGTCTCGTTTACCAGTTTTGAACCAGGATATCCTGATGAAACAAGAAGCCAAACAGAATCACCGGAATCCGAAACCAGTTCTTTTTGAATATAGAGATTTTTAACGACAATCCCTCTTAAGATTGCATTTACCATCGCCACATTTGAGCCGCCACCTAAGATCGTAAAAGGGAGCCTCTGGTTGCTTGCAAGTTTTCTTACCAGAATAAGATCGTCGCGTGATTTTGCCTCAAAAAAATATTCAGCCACAGTCTTCATTCGAAGTGTCGTGTGGGAAAAAAGATCTATGTTTCTCTTAAGATCTCCCAATTTCATAGTTTAGTCTGTTCAATCAATACGTTTTATAAGCTCAATTATATCATTGTCAAGCTTGTAAATATCCCCCGCACCCATCGTAAATACCACGTCTTTCCTCTTTACTATCTTTGAAAAAGCCCCAACAAGATCTTCTGTTTTTGAGAAAGCCTGAATATTTGATCTTGTATTGCCTGATACCCGCACAATATCATCCGATGTTATAGGAAAATTGGCAGGTTTTTCCCGAGCAGAGGGAAATATCGGCGCAAGAAAAGCACGATCTGCTTCAGTCAAGCTTTCCCCAAATTCGTGAAGAAGTGCCTTTGTTCTTGAAAAGGTATGGGGCTGAAAAATCACAAGAATTCTGTGGTCCCGGAATCTTTCTCTTGCGGCTCGTATTGTCGCCTTTATCTCCGCAGGATGATGCGCATAATCATCGAAAAGATAGATCTCATTTTGATACGCGCGAAGCTCAAACCTCCTTTTTGCACCAGAAAAATCTCGTATCGCTGCTTTAATATCCGTCATCGCAAATCCAAGATTGAGAAGAACTGCGATCACCCCGCAAGCGTTTGAAACGTTTTTCTTTCCAAACAACCTGATCTTGAGACTCTCTCTTTTTCCCTGATATTCAATCTCAAACTCTGTTTCCTCTCCCTTGCTTTGATAGTTGCGAGCTTTTATATCAGCACTCCTATCATATCCAAAAGTAAAATAAGAGCTTGTGGGGAATGTTGCCGTAATGGACATGGTAGCGAAATCGTCAGCGCATAAAAAAAGTTTCTTCCTTTTCTGAAAGAAACTTGCAAAAGCTTGTTTTACTTCATCAAGGTTCGCATAAACGTCGGGATGGTCAAAATCAATATTGGTGCATAAAATATGCTGGGGATCTAGATAAGAAAATTTGGGTTGCTTATTGACCGGAGGTTCTACTCCATATTCATCTGCCTCAACAATAAAATATTTGCGATCGCCAAGGTCTCCTCCAAGATATTTGCCAAACGAGGAGGAGCCGACAAGATAGCTTGGTTTCGCGCCCAATTTTAAAAGTGAATGCGCAAGCAGAGAAGACGTTGTAGTTTTCCCATGTGAACCACATACAGCAATTCGCGTCTCAAACAGATCAAGGAGGTTTCCCAGAAACTCTGCTTGAGAAACCACAGGGATTTTTCGTTTTTGTGCCTCAGTAACCTGGGCGTTACTTGCGCCATTGTGCGCTGCGCCATATATCACAAGATCGCAGTGAGCAGGAATAAGTTCTTTTGAAAAACCTGAAAAAACCTCGATCTGCTTTTCTTTTAGAATCTTATCGGTGATAAATTCTTCTTGGATATCTGAACCGGAGATACTTTTCCCCATCTTTTTTAAGATAACGGCAAGATTCGTCATCGCAACGCCCTTTATCCCCACAATAAAAATATTTTTCGCTTTGTTCAGATTCATTGCTTCGATTATAACCTACGAAGTCAGATTCTCACAACCAGAGCAAACGTGCCAAAAACCGACAGCAATATGCCGAGTTTTTGGTACGAAGACAGCCGCTCGTCAAAAAAGAGTGCCGCCACAAAACATAACGACTTTTAAGCGATAGCACAAAAGTGGTAAAGCATTTATAGCGCCTATAAAATGTAAGCTGGGTTACAAAAGTTTTGTGATCTAAATTACTGCATTGCCTAAAACAGGCTGATATTCTTGCAGATCCAATGGTGTTCAAGGATTCTTCGTCTTTGGGGACTCAATTTCTTTCCGGCACGATTGATATAGAAACTGAGCATGCTCATAGCCGATTGAAATGGCGTCGCTTTGCGTCGTACGCTATCCTCTGCCGAACGCTTCAATGATCGGGCAATCTTCTTAGGATCATCCCAGGTAAAAACGTCCTTCTCCAAATCAAGCGCAAAACTTTCCTTCGCCACCTTGGAAGACCAGTATTTACTTTTTTTCATTTTTAATAATAAAGCTGAATTGGCGTTCGGATTTTGGGGTTTTTGCCCGTCGTGCGGAGAAAAATCTCTTTTTATCACAGGAGGTACAAAATGGAAAGAAATCAATATTTTCCTTTTGCACGCCGCCTTCCACCAATAAAAGATAGCTTAATAAGCTAAGATTGAGATACCATTTTCCTTTCCTTTCTCGGAATATTTGACCCACATATTCCTCATACTCGCTTGCAAATTCCGCATATCGATCCTCGGAGATATCATAGCAACAGTCTCCAATTGCCGGCCCAAGCGAAGCTACGAGATGATCCCTTCTTGCACCTTCCTTCTCCATACTCTCAATAAGTTTCTGCGGAAGCTTCTTTAAAAGACCCCTCCACCCTTGATGCGAAATACCAATAACTTCCGCCTCTTTATCAACATATACGATTGGGGTGCAATCTGCTGTCAAAACGGTAAGGGCGACGTTTGATTCTTTGGTTACCACGCCATCAGTCTCTTCTATGTTCTCGGCGTGCGCTTCGTCGTTTGTGACGTAATGTGAAACATTTGCTGAGTGGATCTGTTCCAATGTCACGATCCTTCTTGAAGGGGTCTCTTCCTCTTTAAGAAAACGAGTGATTACCTCCGTGTTTCTTGCATCTCCAAGCTCACGGGTTGCAAAACCAGAAAAGTAGCGAGCGCTATTGATCTTATCGGAATAGAAAATTTTAAGCTCGGAATCGTAAACAATCATAGATGATTTAAGATTTGTGATTTAGGATTTATGAATTATTCTTAAATCTTACCTCTTAAATCGTAAATCTTTCCCGTAGTGCTTCCATTACAGCCTTCTTCTCGTCCCACGGATATTCTTTCTTTCCGCGCGCTAAGCTCTGTTCATGGCTCTTTCCCGTCGTAACAACGATATCTCCTTTTTTTGCAATTTGGATAGCTTTTTTGATTGCCTCTTTGCGATTTACAATCAACGTGTAAACCTTGATATTTCCCGAGTCAAGATTGTCTTTCCCAACATAGCGAAATCCCTTCTTTATCAATCCTTCCGAAATTTCCTTGCATATTACCTCTGGATCCTCGGTCCTATAATCCTCCTCCGTCAAGATAACAACGTCTGAATGTGACGCGCTTGCTTCGCCCATCGCAGGCCTTTTCTGGTAATCTCTCAACCCGGCCGCACCAAAGACATGGATCAATCTCCCTTGGGAGTTTTTTACTCCATTTTTAAGTTCTCCAAGCACTTGATTAAGGGAGTTTGCCGTATGCGCGAAATCTATGACAACCGTGAAATCCTTATCGTACACCTTCTCCATCCTCCCTTGAGGAAGAGTAAACGTTTTTAAAGCGTCAGAAATTTTTTGCTTCGCGAAGCCAAGTGTGGAGGCCACGCTATATGCAGCTAAATAGTTATATGCATTGAATTTTGAAAGGGGAAGCTTTAGCACTTTTCCAAAATTCACTGAAAAATCTGCCTTATGATGAAGTCCGTACGTACGATAGTTTTTTCCTCTCTCAACCAAAAGTTTTTCTAAAGGGGGAAAAGATTTATCATCACGATTTATAATCGGAGTTTCCGATGACAAAAGCAGTTTTGCTTTGGCTCTCATATAGTTGTCGTATGTCTTGTGATAGTCAAGGTGCTCTGGAGTAATATTGGTTATTACTGAAATGAGAAATCGTACGCCAAATATTCTGTTTTGATCAAGCGCATGTGAAGTTGTCTCCAAAATGAAGTATCCATCGCCGTTTACCACCGCTTGCTTCAGATATTTTTGGACTGCGAGAGAATCTGGAGTGGTCGTATGGAGTCCTGTGGTGAATTCCTCATCTCCTATTTTTGCATAGATGCTTGAGATCAAGGAAGCTTTTTTTCCGCTCAATTTCAAAATGTGATAGATGAGATGTGCGGTTGTGGTCTTACCATCGGTACCTGTTACTCCTATCACCTTGAGCTTTCTGCTTGGAAAGCCGTATAAAACATTGGCAATCACTGCCTTCACCAGGTGGTAGATGTTGATCGCAGGTTGAATTTTCCGCTTGAACCGTTCAAAATCCATAGTTTCACTCCGGAGCAATATTATAGTAAACGAGTAGCTCCTTGGCTATCTCGAAAAAAAGAGGAGCAGCTGTCTCTGATCCATAGATTGAGGTTCGCGGCTCTCTCAATAGGATCAAAGCAATGAACTTAGGTTTATCTGCCGGTGCAAATCCGACAAAAGAGGCAATTGTTTTTGAGGGATCATAGCGACCCTCAAGAGGAATCTGCGAAGTGCCGGTCTTTCCTCCAATTTTATAACCCTTTGGTTTTATCCACTTGTATTCGCCACGCTCCACCGAAGAAATAAGCATTTTTTTAATGATTTCCGAGGTTTTTGCACTTATCGTCCGTCTTTTAACTCTTTTTTCAATGCTTCTTTTGATGTGTGGTTGTAAAAGCTCACCGCCATTGACAAGTGAAGAAAATGCCGTAAGCATCTGTATGGGGGTTATTGCGATTCCCTGTCCAAAAGTCACGGTGGCATAATCGATAGTTCGCCAGTCTTTTTCCGCTTTCAAAAGTCCGCTTGCCTCGCCCTGAAGATCAATCTCTGTTGGCGTTCCAAATCCGTATGCCCGTAAAAATTTAAGGAGCTTTCGGCCTCCCAATTTCTGCCCTACAGACACCATGCCGACATTTGATGACTTCTCAAGAATACGCGTCATTGAGATTTTCCCTTCATACTTATCATCCCAGGTCCGTATTTTATATCCGCCAATCTCGACAGCCCCCTGCTCGTTATAGAGATCATCCGGTTTCACCTTCTTTTCCTGAAGTGCAGCCGCCATAATAAGCGGCTTAAACGTTGAACCTGGTTCATAGGATGAAGAAATTGCCGAATTTTTGAAGAATTCTTCCGAAAAAAGATAGTATTTATCCAAATCGAAATCAGGAAGACAGACGTTGGCAAGTATCTCCATCGTGTACGGATCCGCAACCAAAACACATCCCTCCTTTGCTTTATATCGCTCCAGACCAGAAAGAAGCTTTTGTTTTACTATCTGTTGTACCGATTTATCTATGGTTAATACCAGATCTCTTCCATTCTCCGATTCTATTTTTTCTTGGCTCCCAAGAAGGATCGGCCGTCCTAAAATATCGCGTTCTGTCTTTATGAGTCCTGGCAAGCCTGTCAACTCCTTATCATAAAACCCCTCTATCCCAAAATATCCAACGTCGTCGCTATCTTTATTCTTCCCAACAAATCCCAAAAGATGTGCAGCAAGAGAAGCTTCAGGATAATATCGCTTTAGATTATCTTCAAATCCGACTTCCGGAAACCGAAACGAGGCTATTTTTTCTTTCTTCTCTTTCGATACGCCACCGACTATGGCAATCCAGTCTTTCTTTTCGTTGATTTTTGCCTCAAGAGTCGCCTCTCCAATCTTGAGCACCTCATCAAGCTTATCCACCAGTTTTTCCTTATCTTTCATCTTTTTTGGCTCAATATACAGAAGGTAGCTCGTTTGATTAAGGACGAAAGGCTGGCCGTTTCGATCGTAAACCCTGCCACGTTGCGGCGCTATTTTCTTGTATTTAAGGTAGGCGTTGCTTGCTGGAGTAAGAGGCGCAACAATCTGCAAATAAAATAGACGAATGACGATTAGAATAAATAGTATGCAAAATAGGGTGAAGACAATCCGGATCTTTGACATACCTACTCTTTTAAAGCATACCTCAAATTTTCAAGAAAGTAAGGTTCAGTCTTTTTCACGAACTCCATCTCTGCGGCCTTTGAAGCTGCGTACTGAAGCGAGTTTGCTGCATATGCTTTTTTTTCAAGCTCGATGTTTTCCTGATGTAAGCGTCTCACCTCCTTTTCATAGTAGTTAATGTCTTCTCCTAGTCTCATCTGTGAAACAAAAACGAATATATTTGCAACAACCAAACCCAAAAAAAACACCCAGATCATGGAACGAATCAGCTTTTTCATGCTATTTTTTCTGCAACTCTCAAAATAGCGGAACGCTCAAATGGCGCCCGCCCTCCCCTTATCTTCTTTCCTATATCTCGTAACGTCTTTCTTCTCATAAAGCGCTTTACTATCCGATCCTCCAATGAGTGAAAGGTGATTACGACTAACCTTCCACCGATTTTTAAAATCGTCTCTGCGCCGGCCAATCCTTCTTTAAGGTTCTCAAACTCGTTATTTACCGCGATCCGTAATGCCTGAAAAATCCGGGCATGCGTCCCTACACTTTTCCGCTTCGCGGCAGCATTAATTACTTCAACCAAATCCCCCACACGCTTTATCGGCTTTATACGGCGGGCGCGAACAATACCTTGAGCAATTGCCCAAGAATCGACCTCCTCAGAATTTTTTGTAAATATCTCATAGAGATCCTGTTGTGATAACTTATTAACTAAATCTGCGGCTGATTTCTCTAAACTCGTACTTATTCGCATGTCAAGCGGTTCCTCAAGCCTCCTATATGAAAAACCGCGTCCAGATCCCTCTATCTGCCCGTATGACAACCCAAGATCAAACAACACATATGAAAAACCGCGTCCAGATCCCTCTATCTGCCCGTATGACAACCCAAGATCAAACAACACCCCATCTGCTGGGAAAAATCCATACTCCTTCGCTATCTTTTCGATATCTGCAAAATTCGCGACAACAAACGCCACCTCTTTTTCCCTCTTCCTTTTTCCCTTTTCCCTTTCTATCTGTTCTTCGTCCCAATCGATCGCAAGCACCCGTGCTTTTCGCTTCAGCATCTCATCAAGATGTCCTCCTTCACCGAGCGTTGCATCGATATACAGACCGTTTCGTTTTATCTCTAATGCTTCAATCGCGTTTTGTAAAAGAACAGGGCTATGCATTAGTTTTTACTTTTGACATTTGAGTTTTGAGCTTCTTTTAGATATCTTTCCCATGTCTCTGGATTCCAGATTTCGAAATGATCGCCAACTCCCAAAATCACAGCTTTTCCAGAGAGCCGAGCGTATCCCAACATGTTTTTGTTCCGTTGCTTTTTCCTCCCACTCTTGCCTATCGTATCCTGCTAAACAAAAATTAAATCCTTTTGTTACAATAAATATGTTACCTTTAAGAAGTTCTCTTATTTTTTTTGGTAAGACTACGCGACCGGACCCAGTAAATGAGACCAGATATTCACCAAAAAACACCATATATAACCATTTAACGCCAAAATCACCCATTTGTCAAGGGGAAATGCATGAATAAGCTTTTTACAAGCACCAAAAACCTTTTTTTAAGTAAGCAGAAAAGCATCTTTTCTTCAGCTTTAATCGTAGCTCTCATGATCGTACTCTCACGGCTGTTTGGATTCCTGAGATATCGCACCCTGGCAGGCTATTTTACGAAAGAAGAACTTGATATTTTTTTCGCCTCGTTTCGGATCCCTGATATTGTGTTTGAGATCCTGATCACAGGAGCCCTTACCTCCTCATTCATTCCTATTTTCATCAAGTACCAAAAGGACAAAGAAGAGCTCAATAATAACATCTCCTCGATTATAAACATCATAACCCTCATCCTTTTTGTTTTTATTCTTGCTCTGGTTATTTTTGCTGGAAGTATTATTCCGCTTATTACCCCTGGGTTTTCTCACGAAAAAATTACCCAGATTGTCTACTTTTCGCGCATTCTTCTTGTTGGACAACTGCCTTTTCTCGTCTTTGCCAATATCTTAACCGGTATCGGCCAAGCCAATAAAATATTTATCATATCTGCGGTAGCCCCCCTTGTCTATAATCTCGTAATTATCGCAGCCACGATCTCTTTTTCAAATTCGTTTTTTCTCCTTGCGCCGATTATCGGCGTCGTTTTTGGGGCATCGCTTCTTTTTGCGTTTCAGCTTCCGCTCTATTTTTCCTCAGAGTTCATATATAAACCAGTTATGAAGATCACGAAAGGATTAAAGGAATTTTTTTCACTTGTTGTCCCTCGGGTAATAACGGTTATTGCCGCGCAAATTGATGCCACGGTCGATCTAACCCTTACCACCTTGTTAACGGCAGGCTCCTATACTATTTTTTACCTTGCGCAACACCTGCAGCTTCTCCCTGTCTCTGTCATTGGTATTGCATTTGGACAGGCAGCGCTTCCGTACTTATCGGAAGTCTACCAGCAAAAAAATCTTGACGAGTTCAAAAAAATCATAACCGAATCGATCTTAAGCACTCTTTTCCTTACGGTTCCCATCATGACTTTCTTCATCTTTGCACGGACGCCTCTCGTACGTCTCTTTTTTGGGGGACAAAAATTTGATTGGTACGCAACGAATCAGACCGCCCTCACCCTCTCGTATTTTTCTCTCTCTATCCCTGCCCATTCGCTCTATTATTTTCTTACCCGCTGTTTCTATGCGTTTTTAGACAGTAGAACGCCGTTTGTGATAAGTATTATTTCGATCTTTCTTAATGTACTCTTGAGTCTTTTTTTCATTTTCGTCTTGAAACTACCCGTTTGGGCTCTTGCCGTATCTTTCTCAATCTCGATTTCCCTAAACGTAATACTTCTTCTTCTTATCCTTGCTCGAAAAATCCATGGTCTTGAACACCGACTCATCTTGGTTGAGTCAAGCAAGATACTCGTTGCGACCTTTATCTCCTCATTCTTCGTGTACTATTTCATGAAGATGCTTGACGGACTGGTTTTCGATACAACCCGGACCATAAATGTCTTCCTCCTTCTTGCAACAGGCACAACGACCTATCTTTTCCTCTATATCTTCTTATCATGGGTTTTTGGCGTCAAAGAAGTTGCTCTTCTCACCAAGTTTTTGAGCAAGGCGAAAGAGTACCGAAAACGCGTGGTTGAAATTTACACCGAAGTTGAATAATGGAAGAGGATCGTTCAGCACACATCAGGGCAATCAAGGCTATTCAAAAGAAGCTCGTTGGGAAAAAGCTTACCTACCGCGAGATCTATACCCTTATGGATGAGATCGCCAACGACCGATTAAGCGACGTCTTAACGACGTATTTTGTTGCTGCTTCGTTTAAGGAAGGATTCTCAACCGATGAACTCTATTACCTTACCAAAGCAATGGTTGAAACAGGAACAAAGCTTGAATTCAGGGGAATTGTTGCAGATAAGCATTCAACAGGAGGCGTCGCAGGAACACGCACCTCCCTTATTATTGTTCCTATAATTGCCGAGGCAGGGTTTATCATCCCAAAAACATCCTCGCGCGCAATAACCTCTCCAGCAGGAACCGCAGACGTCATGGAAGTTTTTGCGAAAGTCACCTTTACTCCTTCTCGGATTAAAAAAATCGTGTCAGAGGTTGGCGGCTGTATTGTATGGGGGGGTCATCTTGGAATTGCGCCTGCTGACGATGCAATTATTGATGTTGAGGAAGAACTGTCGTTTGAGTCTTTTGATAAGGTGATTGTCTCAATTATGGCAAAAAAGGTTGCGGTATCGGCGACACATCTTGTGGTAGACATTCCTGTTGGGAAAACGATGAAGATCCGACATTTTGATGATGCAGAAAAAATCTCAAAAAAGTTTAAGACGCTTGGCAGGAGATTCGATATGGAGGTGGTGACCGATATCAATCAATCGCTTGAACCAGCAGGAAACAGCGTGGGACCTGCTTTTGAAGCGCAAGACGCACTCTATGTCCTTGAGCAAAAAAAGGAACGGCCGCTTGCCCTTGAGGCGAAAGCTCTTCGACTTGCAGGACGACTTTTGGATATCTGTTTTAAAACTGCTAAAATTAAAAAAAACGGCGAAGAAGAGGCTCGGCAAATTCTTGTGAGCGGCCGCGCCCTAAAAAAATTTCAGGAGATTGTGAAAGCTCAAGGCGGTAAAGGCGATATCTCTTCGGCAAATCTCAAGATAGCATCGCATGGGCGAGAGATCAAAAGCCACAAACAAGGGAAGGTCAAGAACATCAACAACTATAATTTAAATATGATTGCGAAAGTGCTTGGCGCACCGATAGATAAATTTGCAGGCGTATTTCTTGAAAAAAAGCTTGATGAAAAAGTGGATAAGAACGAACCTCTTGCAATTTTTTTCGCAAAAGACAAATACAAGCTCAAAGAAGCAGAAGTAACGTTATCCAGTTTTCCTATTTATGAGATCGAGGCATAAGGGATTTGTTGTTTTCATAGTTTCTCTGGTTTTTATTATCTTTGGAGCCTTATTTTTTCGTGAAGGAACCCTTCCGGTGAACAAAACCAGTAAAACCCCAAAAATCTTTGTTGTGAGAAAAGGTGAAAGCCTCACAGATATCGCAAGAAATCTTCAGAAAGAAGAACTCATTCGAAATCGAATTGTATTTTATCTTGTGGTAAAGCAGTTTGGTATTGAAAAAAAGATACAAGCAGGGGACTTTCGCCTGTCCCAGACCATGGATACGTATCAGATTGCAAAAAATTTGACGCATGGGACCTTGGATGTATGGATTACGATTATTGAGGGTTTGCGAAAGGAGGAAGTTGCAGAGGTTATCTCCGATGCTCTAAACATTCCGGAAGTGGAGTTTATTAACAAGGCGGAGGAAGGATATCTTTTCCCCGATACCTATCTTATTCCACGGCAGGCAACTGCAGAAACTGTTATTGCAATCCTCAATAAGAATTTTGAAAGTAAGTTTGATGAATCTATGAAGGAAGATGCGAGAAAAAACGGTCTTACTCAAGAACAGGCGCTGATACTTGCCTCTTTGGTTGAGCGTGAAGCAAAATTTCCCCAAGATCGGCCAAAAGTAGCAAGCGTCCTTTTCAAGAGACTGCGGACCGGCATCCCTCTTCAGGTCGATGCAACAGTACAGTACGCCTTAGGGTATCAGCCTGAAGAAAAGAGATGGTGGAAGAAGGAGCTTTCGCTTGATGATCTGAAGTACGATTCTGTCTATAATACCTATCAGAACGCAGGACTTCCCCCCAAACCAATCTCAAACCCCGGACTGGCTTCGCTTGAGGCGGTAGTAAACGCAGATTCTGAAACGCCCTATCTGTACTATCTGTCTGATAAGCGTGGGAAGATGCATTTTGCAAAGACTCTTGAAGAGCACGAACAAAACATCCAAAAATACCTGAAGTAAGAGAATTTAGAACGTGGAACGGGGAACTGAGAATAGAATTAATTCTCGATTCGATTCCAAGTTCGTAGTTCTAAGTTCTCAATTCCTCTTTACGGATACCCCCTAAGGTATCTCCTTTTTGTCTTTTGGAATTCGTTAAGGTCATCTTCAACAATCTGCCTTTTTGTTTCCTTTGGAATGTTTTGTTTCTTGATTGAGCGCACTCTTTTTATAAAATCTTCAATAGTTTCGCTACTTGGTGATGATCTACCAAGAGCAACCAACACATCTTCTAGGTTGCTGCCAATTAAGGCTCGTATTGTTTTTGTATCTAATTCAGTTGGAACAACTTGATATTCGCGCATAATTCTTGCAAGAACAAAAATTTTATCTAGTTTTGTTGAAAAAGAAAGTGGAAAAACTTCCTCCATAAGCTCAACAGGAGCAAAAGGGAGACCATATAAATGAATAACCTTTTCAAGAAATCTCAGACGACGATCAATATTCTCAAAGGCGTAGCCTAATATAGTAGGTAAGGACTCTACCATCTTTGTGGGGTTTCTGAATCCACGCTGCTGTAACCATTCAAGTTTTTGGTCGATGTTCTCAAAGGCAAGTCCTAATATAGCAGGTAAGGACTCTACCATCTTTGTGGGGTTTCTGAATCCACGCTGCTGTAAGCCTTCAAGTTTTTGGTCAATATTCTCAAAGGCAAGTCCTAATATAGTAGGTGAGGACTCGATCATCTTTCTTGGGTTTGAGAACCCACGCTCTTGTAACCCTTCAAGTTTTTGGTCGATGTTCTCAAAGGCATAGCCTAATATAGTAGGTGAGGACTCTACCATCTTTGTGGGGTTTCTGAATCCACGCTGCTGTAACCCTTCAAGTTTGGCATCGATGTTCTCAAAGGCATAGCCTAATATAGGAGGTA
>JACOYT010000016.1 GCA_016181725.1 Candidatus Roizmanbacteria bacterium
AGCAGTTTACAATGATTCTTTGTTTTTGCTTTTTTCGGTACTCACGATTTACTTCGCAAGAAAAAAGAGCTGGCTTGCCGCAAGTTGTTTTGGAGCGTTAGCAACTCTGACCCGACTGAATGGCTTGGCGCTTTTTTTTCTGATTATCTTCGAGTATATACATGTTGAAAAAGTAAAAGGCCTCTTTTCTCTCAAGAGAATTCTTCAAACTAAACTACACTCTGTGGTCCTTATCCCTTCTGCATTTTTGGGTTACCTTCTGTATATTCAGAATCTTGTAGGCGATTGGTATGTGGTCTTCTCCTCAATGAAAATCTGGCAGCAGGACAAGCCTGTTTTGCCGCTTCAGGTATTCTGGCGATACCTTAAAATCTTGATTTCCCCAACACTCCAGTTTACCTACTGGATCGCTCTTGCCGAGGTGGTCTTTGTATTTTTTTACATTGCCGTTTTGATTTACTCTTTTAAAAAGATTCGTCTTTCTTATTGGATTTTCGCAGTCGTTTCTCTTCTTATCCCTTCCTTAACCGGCACATTCGCTGGGATGCCGCGATACGCTCTCCACCTTTATCCGTTTTTTCTCACTCTTACACTCCTTCTAGATCAAAAAGGGTTGCTTTTTAAAATCGTCTATTTTTCAGTATCAATCGTTGGACTATTTTTTATGCTCGCCTTTTTTACTCGCGGATATTTTGTTTCCTAAATCATGAAAAAACTCAAAAGTTTAACGGTCTTTTTTCTAGCGCTAAATGACGAAAAATCTTTGCCAGAACTTATTGAGAAAACCTATAAAATCGCACCAAAGGTGGCGTTAGACTTTGAAGTCCTGATTATAAATGACGGATCGCAAGACAACACCGCACAAGTTATAAAAAACCTCATGAGACGATACAAAAACCTCCGACTTATCAGTCACAAAAGAAACCTAGGCTATGGCGCAGCGGTCACCACAGGCTTTAAGAATGCGCAAGGGGAGTGGGTGTTTTATACAGATGGAGATGGTCAATATGACCCGCGTGAGCTTACCAAACTATTTGCGAAGTTGGATAAAAATACTGATGTTGTCAATGGATTTAAGTTGGAAAGAAAAGATCCATGGACTCGAAGATTCTTAGGAGAGTTTTATAATGGAGTCCTTCAAAAAATGTATCGCCCGCCAATCACCGACATCGACTGCGATTTTCGACTGATCAGAAGATCTTTTTTGAAAAAAATTACACTTACCTCAACCTCCGGAGCGGTTTGTCTTGAACTTGTTGTGAAGCTTAAGAAAGCTGGTGCAAGCTTTGCGGAGGTAGGAGTTTATCATTATCCGCGCCTCCATGGCAGATCACAATTCTTTAAACTCAATCACCTTGCAAAAACCTTCATTGAGAATTTTATGTTTTTTGTAGATTGGGCAAGAAAAGATCTGTAGATTTATCTCTTTCTGCAAACCGCAATTAATCCTAGTCCAAAAGGAAGATTTATATATGGCAAAAGGTGTTTCTCAAAGGACAAAATACCAGTCAAAAATATATTTGCAGGCCAAGGAAGTCTTGTAACGCCTGATTTTGAGGAGGTTTTTGTTCTCGTTTTCTCAATAACAGATGTAAAAACCGCAAAAGGAAAAAGCGCCATATTCACAAATGAGAGCTTCTCTATAGTAAATCCTGCTTTTATGAGTTTTTCTCTTAGCTCGTTTTTCTGATAGCGCTCTCGTGTGTGAACGTGCCGATCATGGGCGCTTGTGAGCCATTTGTAAGCTGGAACACGCACGATTAATATTCCTCCTTTCTTCAGCACGCGAAAAAGCTCAGAAAGTGCCCGTACATCATTTTTTATCCGTTGATGATAGAGAACATCGATACAAACCGCAACGTCAAACGCTCCCTCTTCAAACGGAAGTTTTGTCACAGATCCCAAGTTTGCATTTACTTTTCGTTTTTTGGCAAATCGAATCGCTTCAGGATGCACATCGATCGCTGAAACCTTTCCGAATTGCTTAAGCTTTTTGGCAAGAAGTCCTGTACCACAGCCTGCATCAAGAATGCGAAGATTTTTACCGCCTCTATATCTTTTAATAAGTGAGAGAACGATCTCGTGATTTGCTACATAAAAAAAATGGGTCGCCTCATTCTCATAGATGTTTTTATACTCCGAAAGCTCCATATGTCTGTAAAATCACGATCTCCCTATTGTATAATAAAAAAAATGAAGATCCTGGAGGTAAAACCGCTTCAGATTCCCGAAATTAAAGTTATCGGCTATGCCCGTTTTATCGATCGCAGAGGATTTTTTACCGAGGTCTATAGGAAAAGCGATTTTGATACCCATCCTCAAACCGATTTCCTGCGAAATAAGGAGTTTGTCCAAGCGAATGGAAGTTACTCCAAAAAAGGCGCAATCCGCGGACTTCACTTCCAGTGGGACCCGCCCATGGACAAATTAATAAGGGTCGTAACCGGTTCCATGGTTGACTTGGCCCTTGATATCCGCAAAGGATCTCCTACTTTTGGAAAAATCATCTCATACGAAATGTCTCCAAAAATGGAAGCTGATCACAATGAGTGGATCTGGGTTCCAAATGGATTCGCGCATGGAAGCATTTATCTTTCGGAGACGTATATCGAGTATTTCTGTACCGCAGAATGGAATCCGGAGGGAGAAGCAAGTATCTCGCCGTTTGCGCCAGATATTGAATGGTCGCTCTGTGATCCTCTGGTAAAAAAGCAGTTAGATAGGTTTGCAACGACTGAGCTTGTGACCGAAAAGGATAGAAACGGATTTACTCTCTCACAGTGGGAAAGGAGTACAAACTCAAATAATTTTACGTATCACGCTTCCTGATGCCTGCAACAAGTGTTAAACCAATGGGGGAGAAGCCGAAAAGCTCTTCAGCTTTCAATAGACCATCTAGGAAACTCCTGGTAAACTTGCTTACCGATGTATCTTCGTAACGGAAATCTTCTTTGATTGGTTTCTGCAGTATCTTTTCAAAAAAATAATAAGCGAAAAATCCGAAGAAGTTCCAGTAGGTAACAAATTCAAGCTTCCCATTGAGATCGGATAGTTTATCCCGCAAATCCTTCTTATTGTAGCGCCGGTAGTGCCCCCACGTTTCGTCTCGCCTCCCAAAAAGAAATGCGTGGGCCGGAACGGTAACAACAAGCAATCCTCCCTGTTTAACAAATGTGAACAAATTTTGAAGTGCTTTTCGGTCATCATCTATGTGCTCAATCACATCGCTTGCTAAAACAACATCGTACGTACCGTTTCCTTTTTTTTGTGAAATATCACCTTGGATAATAACTATTTCCTCCATCTTGGGGTTCTCTCGCATGACATCACATAAGTCTTTCGAAAGCTCCATCCCAGTCACATCGAATCCCCTCCTTTTGAAGAAGCGAAGAACCAGTCCGTTCCCGCATCCCACATCAAGGAGTCTCCCTTTGTTTCTTCTTATTTTCCGATATATGAAACGGGCAAGATTGGTTACGCGAAGATCATAATCGCCCAAGGAGAGAACTTCCTGTTGGGTTGCAAGATCGGGGATCGTGTAGTGAGCCATGAAGAAAGTTCAAAGTGCAAAGTGAAAAGTGCAAAGTTGCAACTCAAAACTCAAAATTTTTAACTTTGAACCGCAACTTTTAACTTTTCATCTTTAACTTTTAACTAAAGCGCTATTACGCTTTAGATCCGCTTTGACCATCATCTTCACAAGTTCCCTGAAGCTTGTTTTCGGCTTCCATCCCAGGACACGCCTCGCTTTATCTGCGCGTCCGCAAAGATCAGGCACCTCGGCAGGCCGCTTGAATCGAGGATCGCTTTTTACATAGTTCTGCCAGTTCTTGATCCCAACCTCGGTAAATGCAAGCTCAACAAACTCGCGTACCGAGTGATTCTCGCCGGATGCCACAACAAAGTCGTCAGGCTTATCCTGCTTGAGCATGAGATACATCGCCTCCACATAGTCTCCTGCAAAGCCCCAATCCCGCTTTGGCGTAAGATCGCCGAGGCGAAGCTCCTTAGCAAGCCCCAGCTTTATTTTTGCTACACCATCGGTTATTTTGCGCGTCACGAACTGGATGCCGCGGAGTGGAGACTCATGATTAAAGAGAATTCCGCTTGCGGTAAACATACCGTAGGATTCGCGAAAATTCACCGTAATCCAGTGCGCATAAACCTTTGCGATCCCGTAGGGGCTTCGGGGGTGAAACGGGGTATTCTCATCCTGCCAACCTTTCGTATTACCCAATCCAAACATCTCGGAGGTTGAGGCTTGGTAGAACCTGCTTGTTG
>JACOYT010000054.1 GCA_016181725.1 Candidatus Roizmanbacteria bacterium
ATACGGGGCGGGGATGACATATGGAATACCAACTTCTTTATCTAACTTCTATGCCGGCTTCTTCGCCCTTACCCTAACCTCTCTTCATTATGTATAATATCATTGGTTTTGTGCGGGATTAGTTGAGTGGCTCAATGTGTCCTTCCCAAGGATAAGACGCGGGTTCGATTCCCGTATCCCGCTCCCAGTGCCGAAGTAGCTCAGTTGGTAGAGCAGTCGCTTCGTAAGCGAGAGGTCGTGGGTTCGAATCCCACCTTCGGCTCATGTCGCGGCTTGAGAGATATCAGAAAAAGGAACTCCGGAAAAACATCGTTGTTTTTGTTCTCATCGGCTTCTTATTCGTTGTTTTCATGTCAACGATCGGCCTTCCGCTTCTCGTCAACACATCCCTTTTCATCGGAAGACTACTTGGCGGCGGCCGTGAAACTCCGGAAAAACGCGCTCAAATTTTAGGGGATTTCACTATCGACGAGATTCCAGTCGCAACAAACAGCGCACGTATCATTATTGGCGGTTCGGTAACCAACATAAGCACGTTGGAGGTCTATCTTAACAATGCAAAAGTTAAGGAGCTTGATGTCGAAGACGAAAGCGACTTTTCAACAGATATCGACGGTTTGGAGCTTGGAGAAAATGAAATTTATCTCGTTGGCCGCACAAAAAAATCCAATGAAAAAAGAGAATCTTCAACGTATACCGTTGTCTATAAAAAAGACAAACCGAAGCTCGAGATCTCTGAACCTTTGGACAATACAAAAACGCTGCGTGACGAAGTAAAGATTTCCGGAAAAACCGACAAAGGTAATTCTATCTCGGTCAATGACGCGCCTGTTACGGTATCTTCAAACGGTGACTTCCAAACCCTCGTGAAACTAAAGGATGGCGAGAATAAAATTCGTATCGTTGCAACTGATACTGCGGGAAACAGTGAAGAAAAAACTTTAACGATAACGTACGAGAAGGATTAAGAACGAAACGTAAAAAAATAGTACGAACGGATGCAAAAGAATGTTGTCAAAGAGAGAAAATATTGAAAGAAAACCTGTGTAGTAGGCTGCCTCATAGCTCAGTGAGCCAATACGCAAAAGCGCCCATAGAAATGCTGCAAATCCCAGTGCCCCGGAAGTAACAAGTATCATAAGAAAACTTGAATGAAGCGAAGCGCCTGAATGGGAAACCACAAACGATTCATTGGGCAGCTGTCCTGTTTTCTGCTTCGCATATCGCAGGTGGTTGTAACCGATTCCAAAAACAGGATTTTTTTTCCACAACGAAAATGCAGTTTTATAATCGTCCAGGCGCGTCTCAATAGAGAATACCCGTTTCAAATTTGCTCCCTCGCCAAATGGCTTTGGCAGCAAAAACAAGCTTCCTGCAAGTCCAAAAAGAAAAAGAACTATAGAGAGATACTTTCTGCGGGCCGCAAGATACGTAATAAAAACAACCGAAAACGAAAGGTAAAATGCTCGTGAATAGGTAAGGAGCGAAAGTACTGCAAACGCAACGATTACCAAGAATCTCATTTTCGTATTTTTTGACAAGTCCTTATGAAACAGGAAAAAAAGCAGTATGAGGCCATAGATTGCTGCGGCAGTTGAGGTATCAAAAAAAAGTCCAAACACTCGGAAAAGGTGCGGATCCCACCCAAGGTAAAATAAGTTTCTCAAATCAGGATAGAAAAAGTACTGTACGGTTGAGGTTGTAAGGGTAATCCCAACGAAAAGAAATATGCCATGTAAAAAGACGCTTGTATCTTTCTTCTTATTCTTAAGGTAATAGCTTGCGTAAAAGAGAAAAAGAAAGTAAAAAAGAAGTCGCACGAAATAAAGTGAGGCAATTACATTCTCACGGATGGTGAAGGAAGGGAGTGAAATCGCCAATGACAAAGCAAGGATAGCAAAAAAGACAAAAATCGGCTTATAACGATTGTAGCTTTTGATAAGGGGAACAAATCGATAGGTTGCAATAAGCCAAAAGAGGCCTGAAATAAGAATAATTTCATATGCATAGAAATTTATCTCCTGTTTGAAAAATGAGATTCTTCCAAGCTGTCCAAGCGAGAAAAAAAGGAATAACGCGTATATCCATGCGGTAAACAGCCTCATGAGAGTTCGTGTTTGTATTGATAAAGTTTGGCGCGAACCAGAAAGGAATGAAAACTCATCAAAAAGGAGTAGGCGAAACCGGCGGCGCCATCTAAAAACCCGAGTTTAAGAAAATAATTCAAGATAAATTTAAAAAAAGGATAGGCGAGTATATCGAAAATCGAAACCGAAGTATGTTGTTTCAGCAATTCTCGAGCGCGCAACGTACTATAATAATTAACATCGCGGACAAACTCCCGTAAAGAAGAGTGCGGGTGGTGATTGAGGAACGAATTTAGCTTCCCAAAAGGGCCAGAAGTCAAAAACACTTCATGGACAGAACCAGCCCATTTTCCTGAATTTCGTCGAACAAGGCGTATCAATCCCTTCTCCCGCATGGTTTTTACCTCGCCATACTTAAGCTCTCTCCCCCACCAGAAATCACGTCGTTTAATGTAGTATGCGGAAATTTCGTTGTTTTTTTCTTTTACTACGTTATATACTTCTGTTGCAAGTTCTCTGGTAATTTCCTCATCAGCATCAAGAAACAGAACCCATTCTCCCCTGCTTGCCGCAAGGCCAAAGTTGCGCTGACGTGCGAAATCCCCATGTAGCTTTCGCTTTTTAACTATCGCTCCTTTCTTTTCTGCAATCTCTGCGGTTTTGTCGGTTGAAAAGTCATCGATAACAATAACTTCCCTGCAAAAAGAGACCGAGTCTAATGCCCTTTTTATATTCTCCTCCTCATTTTTTGTGAGAATCACGCATGACAGCATCATAGATTTTTTTAATTTTTCGTGCGGTTTTTCTTGCATCGAAAAATGTTTCTGCACGTTTTCTCCCCATTGTACCAAGTTTTATTCGTAAATCTGGCTTGTTTATTGTGGCGTGAATTGCTCCTGAAAGACCGCTGATATCTCCCTCCTTAACCAATATTCCTGCATTTGCAAGCACCTCCGGTATTGCGCCTGAGGCATATGCGACAATCGGTAATCCGGAAGCCATTGCCTCAACAAGCACTATCCCATACTGCTCCTCCCACGTCTCTGTTGTTCTTGAGGGTAGAACAAAAATATCCGCATCCCGATAAACTCCCGCCATCTCCCCATACCCTCGCTTTTCAATTTTTGCTGCATGCCCAAATCCATCTCTTTGCATAAGCTTACTCAATCTTCCCCTCAATGGCCCACTCCCAACAATTCTCAATTCTAAATTCCTATTCCCTGTTCTCCGTTCTATATTCTTCGCTCTTTTAAACGCCTCATACAAATCCATCATTCCCTTCTCCTCAACAAGACGTCCTACGAAAAGAATTTTAAAACTTTTGACTTTTGACCTTTGACTTTTAAATCTTTTGAGATTTACTCCTAAACGAACTGTCTGTATTTTTTTCTCACCTATTCCTTCTTTCATTAAACATCTCTTCGAATTTTTGCAAGTTGATAGCTATAGTAATAATGCGGATCTGCCGAATGGAAAACATCAAAGTCCTCAATCATGCTTTCCAAGCCAAAAAGCACCTGCGAGTCGCCAAGTGTTCGGTTCAAAACAGCCTTGAGCATGCGATATTCTCCTATATCAGCTATGCTTGGGAGCCGCAACACAGAGAACGGAAGCTTGCGATGTATCGGCCGAAGCGATGAAATTCCACAAAGAGAAATCCCATCTTTTTTTGAAAATATATAATTTTGGCCTTCATAAAGGTTCAGGTATTTCCCGCGAGCAAAGGCAACTTTTACCATGTTGTTAATTTTTCAACGTACGTCCTCCAGGAAAATAGTTCCCTGACTTCTCCGCTTTCAATTTTTGATTTTCTGGATGTTGCGATACGCCTCATCTCTTCGGCAAATTCATCTACGTTTTTTGAAAGATATACGAATTTTCCCATCTCCGGGATAATCGCAGACTCTAAACCGATTACTGGACAGTCTTGAGATAAAGCTTCAAGAACGGGAAAATTGAAACTTTCGTAGAGCGATGCGGTGAGGTATCCGGTTGCACTTTGATAGAGTTTCTTAAGTTGTCTTCGGGTTACACTTCGAACATAGACAATGTTTTTCTCTTTTTTGATTTGCCTTTCGAAATTTGCGGCCAAAACCAGTTTGTAATCTTGAAATTTTTCATGCTTTAAGAAAATCGTGAAGGCGTCTTTGAGAAACTGGATATTTTTTATTGGGTGATCCAATCCGACATATAAAAAAAATCGCTTTGATTTAATGCCCGGTTGCGCAAACGGTTCTGATTTGAAATTTGTGAAATCGTACGGCACGCCGTAGGGGAGAATTTCAACGTTTTTCGGATCGTAGAAAATCGATGCAAGCTCCCCCTTTACTTTTCTTGATGAAACAAGGACGCGTTTCGATCTGTCAATCATTCGAAATAATTGAGCTCGTAAATTTTCATATGAATCAGGGTATAAATCCTTATACAAAAAGTACGACAACCCATGACAGAATGAAAGAACTTTTGCATGGGTGAAACGGGGAATCGCCTGATTGAGTGCAAGAAAGACGTCGTTTCTTCTTATTGCCTCCTCAAGACTTACGCGAAACGTCAGCCAAAATTTCTTTGGCATGAGGCGCCGGTATCGCATGTTTTTTTCCAGATTGAGATAGAAAGGTTTTTTGCAGAACGAGTACAGCAGATATTCATTGTCCTTATCATAGGCGCCGAGCGCCTCAATGAGGCTTCGGGTAAACGTGTAATTTCCAAATCGCTCCTCTTTAACTTGACATATCGCTGCGGCATCAACTGCAATTTTCATATTTTCCTTAAGTATTTTTGCACCAGAACAAAGGTAATAATCACATTAAGCGCCTCTCCAAAGACCGTGATATATGAGCTTGCGACAAAAGAATACCTTGGAATATATATTAAATTTAACACAAGATTAAAACCTGCTTGCGACGCAAAAATCAAAACCGCAATATGGGCTTTTTCCAAAACATACAGCGTGTTAAGAAAAATCGAGTAAATCAAAATTAAAGGTAGCGCAAATATTACAATCTGTGAAACGGTTATGGCACGAAGGTATTCGCCCTGAAGCACATAGGGAAGAATTATAGGGAATGCGACGAACGCGGCAAAAGCAACAAGAATTCCAACAGAAAGAAGAATTCGTAGGTCTTTATTAATTCTCATGCGTAATGCATTTGTTCCTAACTTTTGAAGCTTTGCAAATTGTGGCATTGCGACAAAATTGTAACTTACCGCAAGAAAAACGAAAGCTTCAAGAAATTTGTATCCGGAGGTATAAATTCCAACCGCTTCTTCCCCTTTCAAAAAATTTAACAAAAACACGTCAAGTTTAAAGTAGAGTCCGGCAAGCAGACTTATGAAAAGATATTCGTAAGCCACTCTCTGAAATCAAATGTAAGGGTAAGTGATTTCGCCTGTTTCTTAAGCAAAAAATAATTTACCACCGTGTAAAAGTTGTATGCGATAAAGATAACGTAGAAAATGCCAGGCAGCTTCGTCGATATAACCAGCGAACCAATCAACGCCGATATGAGCGCGAGGTTAAAGCCTATTGAGACAAGAGAAGGCGCGACCAGCTTTTCACGTATTGAGCTTGTCAGTAGGAAACTTCCGGACATCATATTTGAAAAGATCGTAAACGAAGTGAGAAATACAAAGAAAAAAACCTCTCCTCTAAAGCGAAAAACCATGGCAAGAGTAAGTGTCAAAACGAATACGATTATAGAAAGAGCAAAGCGCAAGGAAAAAAGCGAGTTTATCTTTTTCGTTTTTTGAGTTGGCAAGTGAACCAACCCATACACGGTGGTCCCGAAATCCAGAACCGGCGCCAAAAGCGCAACATGCGTCCAAACAAGGGTATATACCCCGTATTCCTGAACCGTGAGATACCGAACAAGAAAGATAAAGAGGATAAAATTGAGAATTTTATTGAATAGAGAAGAAGCATTTAGGAAAATAAGATTGCGGGTGAATGCCCTTTGTCTCTCAAGGATCGTTTTGGGGAGTCTTATAAGCTCATACAGCTTTTGCCGAAATGTTCCGTAGCGGATAAGAAATTTTATCCGATTTTTTGCAAGATAGCTTTGTTTTGCAATGCTTCCCCCTGAAGCTTCAAAATGCTGATACGCAGTGTAACTATCAATTCCAACTTTGAATCCAGCTCGCTTCGCACGATAGCAATAATCAGCATCTTCATAGTAAAGAAAATAACTTTCGTCCCATAAGCCAATCATATCAACAACCTCCCGTTTTATACACATCAAAGACCCCGAGACGAAATCGCATTTGAAAAATCGGACTCTTGGTTTTTTTTCGTTCAGTCCCCCACTCATCCGCAAATGATCAAGAAAACCGCCATAGTACGTTTTCCCATTCTGTTTCATGGCAAACCCCCACACATCAAAACTCTTCTTCGCCGTAAGAATTCTATCAGCGGTAAGTCCTTGAAGTGATATATCTGGATTAGCGATGATAAAGAGATCGGTGCCGTTTTTGAGTCCTTTTTTTATCCCTTCATTCACCCCTGCTGCATACCCGCGGTTATTTTTTGTGTTATCAACAAAGTGCAAAATATAGTCTTGAAACCCCAAACTCTTTACCTCTCTTTTTAACCGTTCAGCCTCTTTTTTTGGCGTTTTATACAGTACAAAAATGAGCGTAACTCGCATAGAGTGACTTCGTAATTTTTTTCCTGTCCTGTCAAGCTAAAACACAACTAATGTAGATTATATCCCGTTGTGAAAAATAAATCCATCTATTAAAAAGACCTCCTATGCAAAAAAAGCTCATTGTTGTGCTTGCGTTTTTGGCTCTCAGTCTATTTATACCATTTCGTAAGACAAGTGCCACAATGCATATCTTCACAAAATCAACGAACAATCCCCTTCCCGTCACTTTCCTTCCAGGATATGGGGGAATCTTCCAAGTCGCGATCTTCAAGCAAAGTAACAATCTTAAAGGTATCTTCGTTATAACGACAAACCTTGATTCTTCCGCCTTGGCGCTTGCAGAGTCTCCAGACGGTGTTCGCTGGAAGGTGACAAAGGAGGTTCTCAAACTGGATCGCCCGATTGCTATGCCCCGAATTTTATTTCTTGATAGCTCACGTGTAAAGTTATTTTTTGTCGCAAAAGACTCGGATTACCACTATCGAATATACTCGGTGGATTGTGATATATCGTTTAATTGTCAAAAGAGTCCCACCTTGACTATGGAACGCGATCCTGCATGGGAATCGACTGGACTTGTGTCTCCTTATCCATATTTTCGTGATGGAACCTATTATTTATTCTATGCGGGGTGGATATCGACAGATTTTCGCCTTAGGTTAGCTACCTCAACTGATGGTGTCAACTGGAAGAGATGTCCGCCGGACAATCCGATCCCATCACGGAATGAGCAGGGAGATGGCCCTTTTCTCTTTGAAAAGGATGGAAAATATTTTCTCTTTTATCATGATCCGCTTCATTTCGGCATTAAAGTTGTTGAATCCTCAGATCCTCTTGGATGTTCTATGAGATGGTCTACTCCTCAGCTAATCCTTAAATCTGATCGATTCTATGACGGCGCACATATTATAGCCCCATCAGTGATTGAGAAAGAAGACGGAACACTATCGTTATATTACTCTGGTTTAGGTGCAGGTGGTTGGAAATTAAACTTAGCGAATACGGGAGACGATATAACCCCTCTCCCACAACCTCCTCCGGAAAAAACACCGATTGTTATAATCCCCGGAATTATGGGCTCCTGGAATAAGAATGCGATCCTTCATAATCAGCCTGTCGGAGTCTTTGATTGGAAGATCCCCTCCTTTGTAAAGGAATACGCGGGAATTCAGCAGACACTTAAAAATATTGGATATGAGGAAAATAAAGATTTCTTTTTCTTCCCTTATGACTGGCGAAAGAGCATAGAAAGTACTGCGGCGGATCTTGATGTTTTTCTTAAGGAAAAGGTATGGAAAGATCGTCCAACTCAAAAAATTCAGATCGTCGGGCATTCGTTGGGCGGGCTCGTGGGAAGAATCTACACACAAAAATACAAAAACGGGCTTATCCAAAATCTTGTCACAGCTGGAACGCCTCATAAAGGCGCGGTTCAAGCATACAAACCTCTGGCAGCCGGTGAGATTGAAAGCGACAATACATTTGTGTGGCTTGCCCAAAAAATCGTTCTCCTTCTAAACAAAGATGGGATTGAATCTAATAAAGAAACCCTACAAAGCAAGTTTCCTGTTCTTTTTGATCTGTTGCCCACGTTTAATTTCCTCAAAGATGCAGGCGGAAACGAGATCGACACCCAATCGATGTCAATTAAAAATCCTACGCTCCCCAGATACAATAGCGCGTTCTCCGAGATTTTCTCGATATTTAATGCGGTTTTTGGCGAAAAAGACAATCAAACACCTGCGGGTTTTACCGTAAGCTCTCAAAGCATACTGGACATCATTCTTGATAACTATACTGACGGACATCCACAGGTTACCTTGCTTGATATGGGCGATCGGGCAGTGCTTTCAAAAAGCTCCAAAGAGGATGCTGACCAAGACTATGAAAAACTCCCGTTTGATCACGGTGAAGTTGTCACAGAAAAGGATTCGATTAAGAAAATTCTTCAGCTTCTTGACGTTTCGTATACAGAGGATAAAATCGTTGCCGGCTCAAAAACCACAATCTCTCCCGCACTTATATTCTTCATCAAATCTCCCGCAACTATGACAGTTGAGTATCAAGAACAGACATACCAAGAGGAAGACGGGTTGATATTTATTCCCGGGGCACAAACCGGCGATTATACCCTGAAGGTTCAAGGGATAGATGAAGGAAAATATACCGTAATTATTGGACAATTTTCAGAAAAAGAAGATCTATGGACAAATATCGAGGGTAAGATTACGCAAACTCCAGCTGCAACTCAAACCGATACCTACACGGTGCAGTTTAATTCGCAAGATCCTGCTGAATTTCCCATCCGCAAGCCAAACATCTTTGAATCGTTCAATGCTTCAATTTCCGAATTCACGCTTTTAAACGAAAACCTTAAAAACCAAAAAATTTCTACGGTAATTCTTTATCTCAAATATGCCAAGGCGTATTACCGAAGACGTGATTTCTTGGGTGTTGTGCGATCTCTCCTTGCTTCTCATACAAAAATCTTTGAAGCAAGAAAAATGGTAAGCCGTAGACAAAGAAAGCTTTTGGTTGCGCCTCTTGGCAACTTCGAGAATTTATACCATGTAGCACTTACCGGTAAATTCCCAAAGCCATCGGCCGTCCAACTAAAAACACAGTTGAACATGTATCGCCTGGCCGTGCCAAGTTACCAAGCAAAAATTCAAAAATTAAAAAAGCAGGGCGTAAACGTCGGTGCAAAAATCGATGC
>JACOYT010000029.1 GCA_016181725.1 Candidatus Roizmanbacteria bacterium
TATTTTGTGAGAAACTACAAAAATGTCAATTTGTGGCATGTGGTTTTTCCGCTGATTTTTCTCGGTGTTTTTTCTTACCCCTTTTTGTCACAGGATTTTTTCAATTATCTTTTCGATGCAAAGATCGCAACCTTCTATTTCAAAAATCCATACCTTCATAAAGCCTTGGATTTTCCAGGCGACCCTTGGCTTCGTTTCACCCAGTGGACTCACCGGACCTATCCCTACGGCCCGGCTTTTCTCTTGATAAGTCTTGTTCCCTCGTTTTTAAGTTTCGGGAAGTTTTTGCTTGCGTTTCTATTTTTCAAGGCAACATCTGCGCTTTTTTACGTTTCCGGCGTTTATTACTTGAGCAAGCTTGATAAGAAATGGGCGGTGATTTTTGCAACAAATCCTCTGGTTCTTACTGAAGGACTTGTTTCCTCACACAACGATCTGATCGGCGTTTCTTTGGCGATCGTAGGAATTTATTATCTTTTTGCAAAGAGAAATATTTTAGGGAGAGTATTTCTTCTTCTGTCTGCCGGCATAAAGTACATAACGCTCCCTTTGGTTTTTCTCTCAAAAACAATAAAACAATATAACCATATAGCCATCTTTGGTCTTTGTGCGATCCTCGCCTACCTCTCTTTCTTTTCAGAGATCCAGCCCTGGTATTTTCTCGCTCTATTTGCGGCCCTTCCTTTTTATGAGAAGTTTATTTCAAAATTAAACATTTTTTTCGCCGGTCTTCTTTTCTCTTACTATCCGTATGTCCGATTCGGTGGGTGGGATAAGGCGTGGAAGATTGCACTGAAACACCAGATAATAATAGCCTTCGTCGTCCTTAATGCGGTGATTTTACTTTTTAAGTTTTTCTACAAAGTAGTTCTTAATAAGGTGAAGCTTCGTTTTCCAGGGGGCGTAGCGTAAGCCAAACTTCACCCGATTTCTTGCCTGGTATTTCTGGTGGAGGGGGGAGCCGGAACCTCCTGTTGACTGGGAGACTTTGTGCCAGATAACCATTGAGGGATCAAAGATAAGTTTGACGCCTCTGCGTTTCGCCCGCTCCATATAGTCGGCATCTTCGTAAAACAAAAAATAGCTTTCGTCCCAAAATCCAGCAGTTTCAACGACCCTCCCATCAAAGGCGATAAAAGCACCGGTCACATAGGTTACTTCAGACACCGTGTCATATTGACCATGATCAACCTCATCGACACCCCGATGAAAAGTTAAGGCATGATCCCAGTCCACATATCCGCCGGCAGACCAGATGACGCGCCCCAACTCCTCGTTTTTATACCGGTCCTTATGATACTCGTAACCCGGCGCATAGTAGATCTTACCTCCTATGATTGATCTTGGATGGTTTTTTACCGATTGAAGAACACGGTCAACAAAGTCTTCCTTAAAAAAGGTATCATCATTCACAACGCAAAAATACCGAAACCCCTTTTTTATTGCCGCCCTTAGAGCTATATTCATAGCATATGAGTAGCCTCGGTTTTCAGCAGGAATCACGGTATATTCAAATCCGTCAGGCGCAAGCTCTTTTTTCTTGGGCGATATATCGGTAAGATATAGATGGAAGCTCCTATTTTTCTGTTTTTTAAGACTATCAAAAAAGTCCGAAAGCACCGAATAATTGATTGTTACGACTATTACCGCAAGTTTGTCATCCATGGTTTCCTTTTTTTGTAAAACTCTGAAACTCTCCTCTTACATTAATACCAAAGACAGACGTTACTAAAAGATAATACGCCAAAGCACCAAAGAGAATCGTTGTTATAAACTGAAGTCTTGGCCCAACTTGAATAAAGAGTCTTGCGACAGAAATAAGAAATGCCATTACGATGGCCGACAAAATAAATTTGTATATTGATGCAAAGAACTGAAATCTAAAAAGGCCCCGTGCTTTAAGTAGTACCAATCCATATGAGACAGAGACGATAAGGTGGGCGAGCGGGAAACCAAAATATCCAAAAAGCGAGGTCATTGGTGGCGTCAGAATCCATGTGAAGACGGTGTATCCGACCATAAACCAGAAAGAAAGCCGCACTTTTCCAACTGCATTAAAAAGATTTATAAAGGGAGCAGAAAAAGAGATGATAAGGGACGAGACGGCAAAAATATAAAAGAGGGAGAGAGCCGGAGCCCACTTCTGATACCCTGGGATTATTTCAACAAAGTTTTGCATAACCATAATCATGCCGATCAGGATAGGAGCAAGGAGCGCTGTCTGGTAATAGAGGATTTTTTCGGCAATAACTCGGATTTTCTTTGTATCTTCCTGCACTCGTGCGATAAGGGGGAAAAGGACTTTTGAGACATTGTCCATGATGATCCGGATTGGTGCATCAGCCCATTTCTTTGCCCACCCAATGTAGCCCACACCTTCAAATCCCAAGACCTTTCCAAGATAAAGTATCACCAAGTCATCTTTAAAAAGTGCAAGAAACGAACTTGCCTGAAAGGGGATGCCAAAGGAGAGAAGTTTTTTTAAACTCTGAAAAGAAATTCCCACGCGTGGCATCCAGAAGGATATTGAGTAGATAAGCACAAGTCCGGTGAATGCGCGAAGGACAACTGCAAGAGTGAAGCTTGTCAGACTTAATCCCAAAAGCGCAAACACCGAGACCGCAATATAAAATACGGTATTTTCAATTACCTGAACAAAAACAATCTTTTGAAACTGAATTTTTCTTTCCAAAAAGACAGAGGGAATCGTTTTTAGCGAGGAGATAAAAAAGGAAAAAAGGAGCGCCCAGTAGAGGTATACACCTTCCGCAGGAAGCAGGTAGAACTTTTGGATGAAGGAGGTTGCGAAAAATCCCACGGTAATCACCGTGAGTATCAGAAGCTGTTGGACCGTGAATGTCGTTTTTACATCATCTTGGGAAAGCTCTTTTTTCTGGATGATTGATGCGGCAAGACCGATATCTGAAAAGTAGTTAAGGAAAGAGATGATAGACAAGACGGTTATGTATATGCCAAAAATCTTTGGGGTAAGAAGGATGGTGAGGATAAGGTTTGCGATAAGTCCCAAAAAGGCTGCGTATCCGCTTTGAAAGAAGAGACTTAGGGTTGAGACAAAGCTGCGTCTTTTTAGATCCTGATCCATGTAAGATATAATAGAGGAATATTTATGCTTCTTTTCATCCTAATTATAACAATTCCCGCGTTTCTTTCCCTTTTGAACAACAACTACTTTACCATGCATGATGACCAGCATATCGTGCGACTTTTTCTTCTTGACAAGGGGATAGGACAAGGATACCTGTATCCGCGCTGGGTAGATGGGCTTGGATTCAATTTCGGATACCCCCTCTACAACTTTTACCCACCGCTTCCCTATTACGCTGGTTGGATTTTTCATCTTTTAGGTTTTTCTCTTATCTGGTCTATAAAGCTTACCTTTATTTTGGGATTTATCCTGGCGGCTTTCGGAATCTACTTATTTGTGAAGAAATTTTTAGGAAAGCTTCCGGCGGTTTTAGCCTCGGTACTTTACACATACTTTTTTTATCATGCGGTGCTTGTCTACGTGAGGGGAGCCTTGGCTGAGTTTTTCGCAATGGCAGTTATCCCATACGTGTTTCTTACAATCGTTAACATCGCAGAAAAACCAAATATAAGAAACAGCATATTTTTTGGGATCTCATTTGCCGCTTTAATTTTGACGCATCCTCTCGTTGCTGTTCCATCGGTGTTTTTTATCGGGTTTTTCTTTTTGTTTTATCTTTGGAGATTGTCAAAAGAGAGGATCCGATTTGTGAAATATTTTAGCGTTGGGATTCTAACTGGTCTTTTGCTCTCCTTGTTTTTTTGGCTCCCTTCGATTTCGGAGAGGAAATTTACCATGGTAGATCCAATCTTAACTCGTGAACTTGCAAGCTACAAACTACATTATATCTATCCCACGCAGTTTCTCTACTCGCCGTGGGGGTATGGAGGATCGATTCCTGGGCCCTTTGACGGGATGACATTTCAGCTTGGGAAAGTACACATCGGGAAGCCAGAATGACATTGATGCAGAGTGGCATCGGGCCATTCTCTTTCTTTCTCTTTCTTCTCCTCTTTAGTCTTTTCATGTCAACCCCTTACTCTTCCTTCATCTGGGATAATGTGCGATACCTTTGGTATCTTCAGTTTCCCTGGAGGTTTCTTCTTTTTGTCGGGTTTTTTATCTCAATTGTTGGGGCGTATGCTGTGTATTTTCTCCGCGTCATCCTGAGCGAAGCGAAGGATCTAGACAAAAAGCGCTCCGCTGGATTCTTCGGGCTTCGCCCTCAGAATGACATAGTAATGATCTTGATTATCCTTATTCTTATCTCACCCATTCTGGTCTATCAAAAATATTTTCGGCCGCAGCAGTTTCTTAAAACAGATGATAAAGCGAGAACGAGCTTTGATGAGGTTTCCTGGAGGATAAGCGCAACTTCCTTTGAGTTTGCGCCGCGTGGCGTAAAAACGAAAAAGTCTGTATATGACACAACGGTCTTTGATATCGAGAAAGACCAGTTAAGAAGATCTCCATACGAGATTGTTTTTGGAGAGACAGATGTTTTCCAAAAAGTAAACAAGTTTGGAAAGAAAAGTTTTGAAGTCTTTGCTAAAACAAAGACGAAGTTTCGGCTCAATACCTTTCACTTCCCGGGATGGAGCGCATATCTTGATGGCAAAGAAATAACGATAGATGACCTTAACGACTATAAACTTATTACGGTTGATGTCCCTCCCGGACGCCACTTACTCGAATTTTTATTTGGAGACACGCAAGTCAGGAAGGTGGCGAATTTCTTAAGTGTAATTGCAGTCATTATTGTAGGGGCCTTATTGTTCATTGTAGAGAAAAAGGGGGAGAGGGTAGGGCTCGTGCCAAAGCTCAAATAGGTAAAAGGATGATTGTCCACCCGGTTTATCGATCTTCTTTATGAATTTTATCGGAAGATTTGTTGGAAAATCAGTACGATGTGAAAAGACGACAAGAATATAATTTTTGTCTCGGTCTTTCTTATTTGCATCGAGATCATTTTTGTTAAGAGGCCAGTACCCGCGAATAGAAATCTTGTCATCAGCTCTAAGCGATGAGTCAAGGACGTCTCCTGCCATACCAAAGTTCCCTTCAGCTATTATGATCACCGACTTTTGTTTTTCTTTGACCTGTTCTCTTGCGTATTCTGCGATCTCTCTTATTCCCCAGCCTGAGGCAACCCCTTCTATGTACTGACTTCTGTCAACTGGAGGAAAAGGAATACGATCATGTTTAAACAAAATGGTGTAGTCAAAATATACAGCTGAAAGCAAAAAGAAAAAGGTAAAAAGGAAAAGGATTTTCTTATTTTTCAATTGTGAAAAAAGATAGCTTGCGCCAAATACAAAAATGCTTGCGAAAAAGATAAGATATCGCGGGAAGATGACTTTGGCAAAAAAGGCTATCGCAAGAAAAGGAAGGATGACCCACAAGAGAAAATAGGAGAATAATTTTTTATCGCGCTTAAAAAGAAAAGCTAAACCCGAGACTCCCAAAAGGGGAAGAACGAATGCGGATTCCCAAATCACATATTTAGGGATGATTCGAATATTTCCAAAGAAGGCCAAAAACGGCGTTTGCAAAAACTCGCCAAATGTCATGACAAAGGTTTTATTTTTTTGTGCAACGAAACTTAAGAAGGGGGAGAGGCGCTGGACATTGTAGATTGCAAAAGCCAAAACCAAGACGATAACGTAAAGAAAAGAAAAGTTTAAAAGTTTTTTAATAAATGCTTTTTGGTTCTTTTGTAGGAATAGAATTGGGGAAAGTGCGGACATCCCCAAGTACATCTGGGTTGAGGATTTGGCAAGAAGAGACATCCCGGAAACCAATCCATATATCAAGGCAACATCAAGTCTCAACGTTCTTGCCAAAAGGATGGAGAAGAAGAACATCCAGATAAATGCGGCATTCACGGCAGAGTCAACGAGGGCCATCCTATCATAAAATAGGAAGTAAGGAGTTAAGAGATAAAAGAAAGAGCCCCAGTAGGCGGCTTTCTTCCCAAACAAATACCAAAGCAGAACAAAGACACCAACCAAAGCGCCGAATCCGGAGATTACTGAAAAAAGACGGCCGGCAAGAAGAATGTTATTGGGAAGAAATTTAATAAGGGGAATCGTGGCCCAAGTT
>JACOYT010000007.1 GCA_016181725.1 Candidatus Roizmanbacteria bacterium
AAAATTTGCTTTATCAGAGTTCATAGCGGAGATATTAGCAGAAACGATGTCATGTACTGACACAAAATCTCGACTTTGGCTACCGTCTTCAAAAATAATAAGATTTTTTTTGGCTTTAATCCTGCTTATAAATATCGCAGCAACTCCTGTATACGGATTGGAAAGGCTTTGTCTCGGTCCATACACATTAAAATACCGAAGCGCAACAACTGGAATATTGAAAGCCTTACCGATGACAAGCGCCATATCTTCCTGATCACGTTTAGTGAGTGCATATATTGAGTTGCAATGAAGAGCGACGTCTTCTGGGGTTGGTTTGGGAGTCAGTTTTCCGTGTCCGTTTGAACAATAAAGTTCCCATTTCTTTTTTTTTATATCTTTTTCCTTCCTTAGGCCGGGCTTTACGTCTGCGCATCTGGGACAATGATACAATCCCTCTCCATACTCACTCATTGAGGCCGCAATAATAAGTTTTTGTATATGATCACGGTGCTCGTTGACAATAAGATCCAGTAGTACTGTAGTTCCATAGACATTGACTTTCGTATATTTTGCAACTTCGTACATGCTTTGACCTACTCCTACCATAGCAGCCTCGTGAAAGACGACGTCAATAGATTTAAGGGCCCTATCGAGACGATCTTTATCACAGATATCCGCCTTCACAAATTCTGCGTCTTTATTAAGATAAGAAGGAATTTTTCCATGATGGACTTGCGGTTCCAAATTGTCGTATATAGTTACTCTATGGCCGTCTTTCACTAGTTTGTCAACCAGATAGCTTCCTATAAATCCTGCTCCACCAGTCACTAATATTTTCATAACGGCTTTGCTATTTTTGGAGAGTTACTTATAAATAAAAGCCCATCCTGTTCTAAAAAAAAGATCTTACTTCCTTTGGGAATAAATTTTTTTATCTCGGCCCTTGAATATTTATATGCTCCCGGACAGCTTTGGATAGTAACGTATATTTTATGCAACATAGTAAACAAAGAAATGCTTTTCTGGAAAAAAGAAAACAGGTATGGCTTATTTCCTATAAGCTTAAAAAGTTTCTTTAGCTGGGTCGGATTTAAATAATCGATGAAACCGAGTCCTACGACTATATCGCAGCTTGGTAGCTGTTTCAATGTAGAAACATCACACGTCTTAAACTCTATTTTATTTTTTGTCTTTAATTTTTTTGCACTTTTTTTGACCTCTTGAATTGCAACATCCGAGATATCATATGCAAGGACTTTTTTTGGATCATAACGGAGAATAGCGAAAGCAAATTCTCCAAGACCACAGCCAAGATCCAAGATCGTTTTTCCTCTCGCTATAGGTCCTATAAGTTTTAGCGCGGCATCTTTTCTTTTATTTACCGATCTGAAATAAGTCGCAATTTTTTCGATGACACCTATGCGAGAGTTCTTACCATAAGAAGCAAACGTCCATTCTCTAATTTTTTTATCCCAGTACTCACGTTGAGAGACGACAGGCATAAGAGATTATTGTAACAAATTTTTTATCGGCTTAAATCTAAAGTTCTCTACTAAATATTCAAAGGCACCTTGACAATCAACCATATACGGCCAGTAGTGGGGATTCATTAACAAATACTTTTTAGTAGGAAAGGTATAACCTTTGGGTCTTAGTACTTGCCAGTTATGAATGTAAGAGACTACTGGGCTCCCAGTTTTATTTATGGCCTTGTAAAGAAGCTTTACATGCTTTCCCAGAAATCCTATAAAATATCCGGATCCTACGGGTACTTTAGCGAATGAAGTTATTGGTATTTCCAAGATGCCGTTTATCTTTTTCTTTTCATGCTCATCAGAATAAATTGATGAATCATATCTAAAACCGTGGTCTTTTAAGATCTTTAAGTGGTTTGGTTTCAATACTGTTCTTGGAGCTCTAAATCCAATAGGGTTATATCGCTGTAAAAATTTTTTCGATTTTTTTATACTCTTGGTAAGTATGGAGGTATTTGTTAAGACCTCATGATCATGCGTATGATATCCTATTTCATGCCCTTCTTGCGCTATTTTATCAACTACATCAGGGTACCACTCATACATCTGGCCTACAACAAAAAACGTAAGTTTGGTGTTGTGTTTTTTTAAAATTCTTAGAATTTCTAAGGCAGATTTTTTTATATGACCATTGTCAAGCTTTTTCTTCTCGCGGCTTTTAAGATTTATAAACTCCGGTAAATTGGGAGAAGCCCATGATTCAAGATCGATAGAGAGATAGTTAATCATCCGCCAATATTAAACAATATGGTAAGCTCATTTTTGCTGTTAGTTAGTTTTGTAATATTATACGTGGTTTAATAGTTTTTTTCAGAAGTTGTACTTTTTTTATACGTTAGGTATTCTTCTTAAATGTATTCAACGGTAAAAGAATGGATTAAGGATTACCGAATCTCGCTGACCATTTTGTTACTGCTCGTTGTCGTTGTCTACATGAATTCTTTAGGAAACGGGTTTGTTATTGATGATAATACTGCAATCTCCAATAATCCGAAAATTACAAGCTTTAAGTCAGTTACTGACAGGCCCTTATTCGTTCAACCCCTGCTATATTTCATTGTGTCTAATCTTTTTGGTCCCAATCCAACAATGTTTCGATTGGTAAACATCCTTTTTCATATAGGCACGGTTTGGATCACATTCATTCTACTTTCAATTACCTCGGGGCCGATCATAGGTTTTTTTACCGCGTCTTTATTTGCTGTTCATCCCATTGTTACCGAATCCGTTGTTTGGATATCAGGCGGACCTCATGTGATATATAGCTTTTTTTTACTTTTCTCTCTCCTCTTTTATGTTTTATCATCAAATAAAAAAACGTACTACTGGGTTTCTCTCATTTTTTTCCTTTTAGCTCTAGCTACCTCGGAAAAGGCTATTATTTTTCCTGGCATACTGCTTTTTTATGAAATTGCGCTTTCTGATATAAAAAAAAGCTGGAAAAAAATAGCGCCATTTTTTATTTTTTCAGGGGTCTTGGTTTTGCGAGTATACCTTCCCCAAGTTGGTGAGCGGGCTGCAGAATTTCAAAAAAACGTTAGCGTAAAGCCGGTTTTCAACAATCCAGTAATACTGATCCCGTATGCGGTAAGCTCTTATCTTCAACTGATATTTTGGCCAATACGTCTATCTCTATTTCACTATCAAACGAAAATAAGCCTTGTAGAGTACCTTGCAAGACTTTTGGTTTTTTTACCTTTTATTGGGTTAATTGGATTATCTTTTCAGAAAAATAGACATATCTTCTTTTGGTTATGTTTTTTCATCACAAGCATAGCCTGGACTTTTCTACCTTTCGGCGTAGTGGGGATTGTAGCAGAAAGGTATGTGTATCTTGGAACGATAGGGGTATTATTTCTTTTGGGATATATTTTAGAAAAATTACTAGAAGCAAAAAGAACAGAGACGTTGGCTATTTTACTCTTTATCATATTCATGATTTTTTTTATGATACGGACAGTTGTTCGAAACTTCGATTGGAAAAATGAGGAGTCTTTATGGTTTGCAACTGTGAAAACCGACTTTATCTATCATGGAGCTCATAATAAATTAGGAGAACTATATGAACGAAAAGGAGATCTCGCAAATGCAATCAAAGAGTACAAAATCGCTCTTCGACTTAATCCAAATTATCCTGAAGGATATTCAAATCTAGGCGCTGCGTACTTAAAGATGAGAAAACTTTCCGAAGCTTCAGAGGCGTTTAATAAGTCAATACAGCTCAATCCTTGGCTTTGGCAGCCATATCAAAATCTAGCGGTCATTTACTACGGAAGAGGTTCCTATGATAAAGCCATAGAGTACACGAAGGCAGCAATACAAAAAGTACCCAAAACTTCAGATCAGTACCTAAAAGCAAACTCAGAGCTGTATTTCAATCTAGGCGCAATGTACCTTAAGAAAGGAGATAAAAAGAAAGCTAAAGAAGCTATTCTTGCTGCACTTGGCTTTAATCCTCAAGATCCAAAAGCAAGAAAGATCTTATTACAATTGCGAGAGTAAAAAATTTAGAGGTTTACCGCGCTGTCTACGAGACGGATTGCTGCTTTTTCAGCGTCAACAGAAGTTTTAGGAGTCACAAAATGCTTCCCAAGTTTCGCCGTGGCATTTTTCCAGAATTTTGGTGACCACCAGCTTACCTTTGTTTGGTTTTGATCAAAATCCAAAAGATGACCGATCACTTTCCAAGCCATATAAAAGAGATACTTAAAATCGTGAAGACTTCGAATGCTAACAATTTTTCTAAAAATGTATTGTGGCGTCATGAATGCCGAATACAGGTCTTGTTCGAGTTCAAATATTTTTTTAGCAGGATATGGAGTCTTCATAACCGGCTGTCTCATATCAAACTTGTTATAGTCGTCTGTCAAGAGCCAATCTTTTTCTTTACATTCTTTGTAAAGAGGTGTTCCAGGGTACGGAATAACAATGGTAGCCTGCATTGTTTCATAATATCCTTTTTTAAAGGCATATTTTGCTATAGCAATCGTTCTTTGAGCATCTTTATACGATTCCCATGGGTAACCAAGCATGATGGTAATATGAGGATCAAGTCCGACTTTTCTAGCCATACGAGGACCATTGATTGCATCGGCCTCTTTTGTTCCCTTGTCTAATTTATCCAACGTTTTTTGATTTCCGGATTCCATACCGTACAGGATGAATCTGAATCCTGCCTTACCCAGAAGATCATAGTATTCCTGATTAAGCGCATTGAATCGCATATTGCACCCATAACGGACTTTTTTATTGTAACCGCTTTCAATTAATAGCTCACAGAATCTTTTCAGTTTTGGTCCGATAAACATGGTTCCTGCATCATCAAAAATCTCTTTAACACCATAGTTATCTACCACGTGCTTGACTTCAGCAAATAAACGCTCAGGAGAAAAGCTCCTATAAGATCCAAGAGGGTTAATAGTATGGTCCCATACGCAAAAAGTACACCGATTCCACCAGCAATCCCGTCCAGAATACATATAGGTAGCAGGCGTATATTTGTAGTTACCGTTTTGGTATGCGTACAGCTCCCATTTTGTAAGATCGCGATCAATAAATGGAAGTTCATCAAGATTGTGTCTTAGGGAAGATGATCCGCTATTGTATACTTTTTCACCATTCGTAAGCGTAACAGCCCCTTGCGGTTTTGCTTTGATATCCTTATTCGTTGATCGCCAATATACGCCACCTTCTAACTCTCCACCTTTATAGATGTGATTTAATAGACTTACTATGACAAAGTCATAGTCCCCTCCCGTGATTGCATAGTCGACGTTACTATTTTTAAATAACTCAAGAGGTAGATAGGACACATGATCTCCTACCCAAATTAATTTCAAGTTGGGAAGTCTTTCTTTAAGGTCATTGATCTGCTTCCAATGTGTTTTAACAATAGGAGACTTCGTTTCAACCAGAAGATAATCTGCCCCGGTTGCAATAAGCTCATCTATCCACTGGTCGTATTCTTTACGCTCAGAAATACCGTCCATCCAATACACTCGATATCCTTTATCTTGCAGATTTGAAGCAGCATATGCAGGCACCATGGGGTATATGTACGTAGGCGCGTTAAAAAACTGAAATTGTCTATTTTGAGAAAGAAGAGGGACGCCTTTTTTTGATTTTATAGGAGGATATCCAACTGCAACAACTATCTCCTTCAAGCTTTTTATCTTGAAGCCTTTTGAATTCGTATCCTTAACCAATCCACCTTCGGATTTAGTTTTGGCAGCTCGCATGTAAAATAAGTATGGCAGTTCTTAAAATAAATGTCAAGACTTCTTAAGAGGGATAGATTTTTTTGCCTTTGACGTATACTTCAATGGCAATAACAGGACAAGATTGAGCCGCAGCGATTATTTTTTCAAGTCTGTCCCATTCGCCGCTTTTTACTACCGCAATATTCTCTTTGTCAAGATCAAACGTGCTTGGCGCATAGACAATACAGGTTGCAGCGCTTATACACTTTTCTCTGAGAATTCTAATTTCAATATCTTCTTTTTTTACTATTTGAACATTATTTTTAATCATAGAGATTGCTATTTTTGTTAAGGCCTTTTACAAATCCTTTTATAAACATCGAACCATACGCAATATGTGTCAAGAATAAAACGAGCATTGAGCCAATACTTATAAGAATGTTTTGTGTGTTTATAAATGATTTTATAAAAAGATAAATGATAAGTATACCGTAAACTAATAGAGGCGCAAGAGCGATCAAGTTGCTAGTTATTTCGGATCTTTGAATATAAAAAGAAATCGATAGATAGAACGATAAGAAGAATATATAAAGTAAGAATCCGGTCGGGATGACATATCCCAATTTTCTTGAATTTTTGTCTCCATGTGCAAAAAAAGCTCCCCGATGAAAACCATAATTCGCATGTTGTTTGAGAAAACCGGGAAGGTTGTTTCTTCTGTGATGGAAAACAACAATCCCCGGATCATACAAAATTACACCATCCTCTCTTTCTACCAAATCATTACACAGCTTACTATCTTCACCCGGCCAATAATCGCTGTTGAATCCACCAAGTTTAAGAAACGTTTTCTTCAAAATAAGGAAATTCATTGACGGATAGTCGGTTACTGATCGCTGGGATTGTCTGGTAAATCGGTAGCTATATCCTCCGGCACCTATCCAGGTTTTCAATACTTCATCGAATATTTTTTCCCAGATATTTGTATTTTCGGGTAAGACACCTGGACCACACACGGCTTGGATCTTGCGCTTCTTAAATAATTTGACAGCATTCTTGAGCCATAATGAATCAGGATAAGCATCATCATCCAAAAAGGCAATTATTTCTCCTTTTGCACAGTCAGCGCCGACATCTCTTTTCTCTGCGGGACGAGTAATTTTCCCTGTGGGAACTATGCGTAATTTTTTATACTCTCTTAAGAGAGATAGATCATATTGCGAATGTTCATTAGGTAGTACGATTACTTCATAATTCTTATAGGTTTGATTAGCTAACCTTGGCAGATTTTCATGCAGAAGATAATAGGTTAAATTTTTTACAGGAATAACCACAGAAACAAAAGGATTTTTTTTCATCTGTTAGGTTCTGATTACCTTTAGGCGCTTGGGTTTGATTAATTTTTTTCCTGACTTTTGGTAGTGAGCGATTACATTTTTTCTATAAAAAATAAATAACGTATCTTTTACAATTCCTAAAATCGCCTTTAAAGTGGCGGCAGAGGTAACTGATCCTAATTGATAATCAAGCTTGATTGGCGCCTCATATATTCTTTTAAAACCTAACGTATCTGCAGCGACCAAAATTTCCAAATCGCCAGCAAACTGCTTTTCCATAAGTCTTGGTAAAATTTTTTCTAGTGCCTTTTTTTTGAACACTTTAATACCGGCTTGTGTATCTCGTATCTTTATTCCGAATAAAAATTTAACGAGATAATAGTATCCATAACTTAACATTTTTCTGTAAAACGGATATTTGACCTGTGATGCGAGATGTCTTTTTGAGCCAACGATAATATCGGCGTCATACCATTCCATGTGTTCAAGAAGCATAGAGATCCCATTTGGATCTATCTCCAGACCAGAGTCAATAAACATGACATAATCTCCCCTTGCTTTCGTCATCCCAAGTCTTATCGCATAGGATTTGCCTTGATTTTTTATGTATCCCAGCGTAGTAACTTTTGGGATTTTTGCCTGTTTTATTTTTTTTAATGAATTATCGATTATTCCATCAACGACAGCAATGACTTCGTAGTCATAGCGAACGTTATCAAGGACAGATTTTATATGATTTATATTTCTAACGATTGTCTTTTCTTGCTTGTAGACTGGGATGATGAGGCTTAAGAAGTGTTCATCTTTTCTTTTTTTCATCGGTCATATTATAGAAAACCCACCTACTACATGCAATAAGGTAGATGACGGTGACAAAAAATGAAAAATAGATGTTTAAAGCAATAATACTATTTAGCGTTCTGGGCATAGAAAACAATAATATGAAGTAAACAGGTATGAGAATCATGAGAGTGAGCGAAAGAAGGCTTTTTTTGGCAAGAAAATAATTATTTATAAATGTTATTGTGGTGTAGAGCGAACCAAATATACTCGCTGCAGCAAGATGCGGAGCGACTCGTAAAAATTTACTACCAAAAAATATCCGGATAACTAGTGAAGAAAAGTATTTATAAGAGATAAAGCTTAGGATAGCAATGAGAGAAAGAATTATAAGTGACCAGAAAAGCACTCTTTCATGGTCTCTCCCTTTCTTTTTATGAGAAAAAAAAACGAAACTTACCGCGATTACCGGACCGATTAAATAAAAAATCATCTTTGAAAAAAGACTCCAAGCGCCATATATTCCAGCATCACTTGAATTGAAAAACTTCTTGACAAATACGACATCAATATTGTTGAATGAGGTTAAAGCGAGTATCGAAAGAAACGTTATAATAACCTGTTTGTTAAATAGTATATCCACAAATCTTTTATTTATCTTGCCAATCATATGAGTCTTTTTTACCATAACATTTTTTTTAATTACAATATGGGAAAGGAAAAGACCAAGGAGGGAAGACGCTAGAAGAAACATCATTATTGTCATTAAGCCATCTATTCTCAAAAGCAATAATATTGGTCCGAGGAGTTTTAATAGAATCGCCGAAACACTGATTATTGAGAACCAGGTGAAATACTTTAGTCCTTGAAATACTGCTCCGTAAAAAGCTCCTACAAAAGATAAAATCATTAAAGGAATCAAGAAATAACCAACAATAGGCGAAAGATTGGTAATTTGCGGTATAAAGAAAGAAAGCGATAGAATAGGAATTGCGAGGAACCACCATTTTGTGAGAGTTGTCGAAAACCATTCCTGAAGAGACAAGGCAAAGCTTTTTGAGAGCTCTCCCTTTGAACCAATTTTTTGAACGATGATAAGGGTTATTACCAGTGTGGGGACACCAGATATTGACAGATATGAAGATAATGCCGTTATCTCACTAAAACCTACAGGTCCCAGACCCCGTGCTGCAAGCAGATTAAATAGATAATTGATGATACTTACTAAAAAGGAAGCCGCAGTGAATATTGTCCCTCCCCTTACGAATTCATTTTTCCATAGTTTTTTTAATGCTTTTTTCATTAATGGTAGATCTTAAGTCCTTAGGCTATTCAATGATCTCTTCTCCCTCAAAGGTAATATCTTCACCTCCCGAACCTTCAGATGATCCGGAGGTTCCACCACCTGAAGTTTCCGGTGGGACAAAGGCAAAGCTTTCGACAATCTTATTATTCACCTCAAACCAGAAGGACTTTTCTTCTTGGGGATCAACCGTTATGGTAAAAAGGACCCCTTGATCAAGCATGATTGTTAAGAGTTTGCCGCCAGTTGCAAACTGTCTTGCCTCAACCCCACCAAGCTTGAGTTTTTTTATATCTTTGTCCGCCACGGTAACTTTATTTGCTTGAAACCACCCATCTATTTTTTTTAACGCACTGTTTTTTACTTCAATCTCGACAGACCCATCTACGTCGGCAGAGACGATCTCAAGCTGTGAATAGACAGTCTGATCCTTGACATCTTTTGTTGAGATCTCAACGTTTTCAGGATAGCTAAACTTAAATCCAGAGGGATCAAGGAACGATTTCAATTTTTTTGAAGGGGTAACCGTTTCTTCCGCAAGCTCTTCCCCTGTTTTTGAGTCCGTATTGCTTTTTTTGACCGCGACATTATAAAAAATTACAAAACCAACGAAAAGGCCAACTGCAATAATCGCAACGACAGCTTTTTTTGACATACGGTCATTATAACATGGTATACTTTTTGTATGAGGAAAATTCTCGCATTTTTTATACTCGCTCTTTTCGTATTAAGCGTGGCTTCATCCATCTATGCAGCGAGGGTACTCCCTCGATTTAGCGGCTCTTCAAAAGGACGGCGGGGGTACAGTGGGATTGCTATCTCTGCCCGATTAAGAGGAGACAGAAAAGCCCTCATGGTAAATTTTGGAAATCTGCGGCTTGCGCGAAGCGTCAGCTATACCCTCGTATATCAGACCGACGGCAAAGACGAGGGTGCAAGCGGGGCAATCGACGCCTCATCCGGCGTGAGCGCGACGCGTGAGCTTCTTTTTGGAACCTGCTCTGCCGGGGTGTGTCGATATCACTCAAATATTCAGAATGCGCGGCTTGAGGTCGTAACGGTATTTCCTTCGGGAAAAAAATCAGTGCGCCGCTTTAGAATCAGAGTTTAGTCTCCCTTTTAGAATGTATTTCGCATCGCAGGATGATTCACGGTCCACAAAAACTCTGCAATCGTCCAGGTCTGATTCTTCGTACTTCCTCCCCGTTCCCCGTTGGCGTAGAGTTTGTATGTGCCATTTCGATTAAAGGTTTCAATAAACGATCCAAAGTATAGTACCGGCTTCATATTGGCACGAAGGACTTTCTTTCCTTCGTGCACATAGCCAAGATCAAGCATTCCTTTGGCTACCATCGCTGTTGCGAAGGGCCAAAAGACGTTCTCTCCCTTATGATAGCCTCCATCCGGGCTTCCCTCTGGATCATGGACATTTTGACCACGCTCAAAAGTCCTTATTCCTGCTTCTTCATCAAAAAAGCCGGATGATGTTAGTCTTTCGACAATCGGTGGAATATATGCATCATCGATGATCGCTTCCCCTTTGTACGAAGCCCATAAACAAAGTCCAGGATTAATCGTCCGACTTCGTATCTGGTTTCCTTTGCCATCTAATGCTTGGGCAAAATATATTCCTCGATCATCAGCAATGAGGAATTCATCATTGAAGCGCTTCTTTAGATTTACTGCTCTTTCTTTTAATTCTCGACTTAAATCTGGATTAACATCTCGCAGAATATCAGACCAGTTTTGGAATGTCTTCCATGCAAAAGCTTGTACCTCAACCAGGGAAATAGGATCTTCAGGAAGAGTCTCATCTTCGTATGTTACGCTGTATTTACTGTCCATCCAGCCTTGCTGCGTGAGTTTATTATATCGATAGCTTAACCAACCATTGTTTTCATCCATATTGTCCATCATCCACAAAAGAGCCCTTTGGGCTTTTGGAAGGATTGTCTCAAAATCGAAAGAATGGCGCGGGACATATAAGGCTGTTGCAATAAGCATCAATGGAGTTGCATCGATTGAGTCTTCATTTATCGAGTACTCCCCTTCCTGATAGAAGTGTTTTTGTTTGACAAGCCGATCGCTGGGGGAATGCTTTTTAACCTCATGCGGAAAGCTCCCATTTGGTCTTTGAAATCCCCAAAAACTTAGAACCGCTGCTTTTGATCGATCCCACAGCTTTGATTGAGTTAAGGTTTTTGGCGTGTCATCGACAAACGATACGGCAATTGCGGTATCTCGTGCAAAGATATGGTTGAAGCGACGGTCAACTGATGCAGGGAGGCCGTCTGGGGTGAAGATATTGAGCATGATGTCCGATGCTCGACTCACTAAGTTTAACGTCTGTTTTTGATCCAAAAGCACTGGTTTCATCCCGTCGCTGACCGGCTTTGTCTCAATGACGGCCATATATAGTGTTTTCATTACTATTGTAGACACTGTGGAGGGGTGTTGTCAAGTGATATAATTGAAATCGCTATGAAATACATACGGAACTTTGCCATAATTGCCCATGTTGATCACGGCAAATCCACGCTTGCGGATCGCTTTTTGGAGATTGCCGGTGTTATCGCACCAGGAAAGCATGCCGAACAATTTTTAGATCGAAATCCTGTATCAAGAGAGCGCGGAATAACAATCAAGCTTGCACCAGTAAGGATGACATACGAGTATTCAGAATCCGGTATTCAGTATTCAGATGAAAAAGGGAACGAATACCGAATACTACATACTAAATACTATATACTGAACCTAATTGACACTCCTGGACACGTGGATTTCTCTTATGAAGTTGACAGGACGCTTTCCTGCGTTGAGGGCGTGATACTTCTCGTTGACGCAACGCAAGGCATCCAAGCCCAAACGATCGCAAACGCTTACAAAGCAATCGAAAAAAATTTAGCGATAATTCCGGTGATTAACAAAATTGATCTTCCTCATGCGCAAATTGAGGAGACAAAGGCTGAATTAATCGAATTTCTGGGCGTAAGAGAAGAGGAACTCTATTTAGTTTCAGCAAAAACCGGAGAAGGCGTTGAAAGCCTTCTCAAAGCTGTAATCCAGAAAGTCCCGCCACCTCAAAATCCGAAGTACCAAATCCGAAATCCGAAAGGACGTCTGACGTCCAAACAAATCAAAAATTCTAATTTTGAAAATTCGAACTTGTCTCGAGATTCGAGTTTCGTGCTTCGTGCTTTGATTTTCGACTCCTACTATGATTCCCACCGAGGGGTTATTGCGTTTATTCGTTTGTTTGCCGGAGAGATAGAAAAGGGGGCGAAACTTCGGCTCTGCGCTCAAAATAAGGACTTTGAGGCTCAGGAAGTGGGAGTTTTTTCACCGGATTTAACTCCCTGTGAGAGGCTGACCGGAGGAGAGATAGGCTACGTTATAACAAATCTAAAAGATATCCATACGGTTCGCATTGGAGATACAATTGTGAAAGATAAAAGTACGGTTTCTCCCCTCCCCGGCTATAAAAAGGTAAAACCCATGGTGTTTGCCTCTATTTTTCCAACAGATCCAAGCGACTATGCCAATCTCAAAAAAGCTTTAGAGAAGCTTTACCTCAATGATTCTTCCTTAGCGTTTAGTCCTATTTACAGCAAGGCATTAGGAGCAGGCTTCAGATGCGGATTTTTGGGGCTTCTTCACGCGGAAGTGGTCTGTGAGCGACTTGAACGCGAGTACGGCCTTGATCTTGTCCTGACACCTCCTCAGATTGAATACGAGCCTTCCAAAAGCCAAAAAGAGGTTTTGGAGCCGCTTGCAAAGATAATTATCGTGCTACCGCAACAGTATATGGGCGCAGTTATGAAATTATGCAAAGATCACAGGGCTCGGTTTGTCACTATGGATAATAAGAATAGGATCATTTTAACGTACGAGATACCTATGAGTGAGATGATTTCAGATTTTTATGACAATCTAAAGAGCGTGAGCTCCGGTTACGCTTCGCTGGATTGGGAGTTTTTAGGTTATAAGCCGGTCTTAGCTTCAAAAATGACGGTTTTATTGAACGGAGATCCGGTTGAGGAGTTTTCAGAGGTTGTGGTAGCAGATTGCGCCTACGAAAAAGCGAAAGGTCTGGTCAAAAGACTGCGGGACGTTATTCCACGCCAGCAATACGAGGTGAAGATTCAAGCCAAGTACGATGGAAAGATTATCTCATCCGAACGCCTTGCGCCATTTCGAAAAGACGTCACCCAGAAGCTCTATGGAGGAGACAGAACGCGAAAAGACAAACTTTTGACAAGGCAGAAGAAGGGCAAAAAGAGAATGAAGATGGTAGGAAGGGTGGAGATACCGAAAGAGGCTTTCCTGAAGCTCTTTAGGAAAAGTTAACAACTTCCTAACCCAAACCGGCTTCTTTACCCTAACCTTTACCCAACTTCTCGCCACTTGATGTTTAAATCCTTCTTCATAAATGTGTACTGCCTTTTTGCATACTGGATCTCTTTTGTAATCCACTGATCAATCGCCTCATCCTTCGTAAGCTTGCCGTCAAAATAGGCAATAAGCTGTTGATAGCCGATCGTTTTTAAGCCTGGATCGCGCTTGGTATAACCTGCCTCAAGGAGTTTTGCAACCTCCTCAAACGCGCCGTTTTTGATGCGCTCCGCCACTCTTTTCTCAACTGCATTGCGTAAACTTTCCTTATTTTTGAACCGAAGGCCGATTATTTTGACGTTGAAGACTTTGGGGAGCTGAGAGGGTTTTTTGGGTTTTTGGGCTTTCGAGTGGGTTGCGAGCTCTATTTTACGGATCAGTCTTTGGGGATTTTTGCGATCGCTTTGGTTCAATTGTTTAAACAATTGGACGGAGAGCTTTTTTAGCATTTTCTGAAGCTCTACAATGGAATATTGTTCAAATTTTTTACGCAGTTTCCAGTCAGGCTTAATCGTCTCTGTTTCTATCCCATAGAACAAATGTTTGAGATAAAGGTAGGTGCCCCCAACGATGATCGGAATCTTATTTCGTGATGCTATGTCTTCTATGGCAAAAAGCGCATGTTTTTTGAAATCATACGAGGAAAAATATTTCTTAGGATCGGAAATATCATAAAGCCAGATACGCACATCCTGAAGCAGATTGAGATCCTTTCCGCATATAATAGTAAGATGTTTGTAGATCTGGCGAGAATCGCAGTTTATAAGCTCGCCGTCTCTTGAAAGCGCATAATCTCTCGCAAGCTTGGTTTTCCCCGTTGCCGTCTGGCCTGTTATAATAATGATGTCTTTCATGAGAGATCATCTCGATCTTTTCTGCATTTCTGCGGCATCAAGAAGATTTTTGTAGAGATATAAAACGTCCAGAGGTCCTATTCCTTTGGGGGTTTCGGTATAGTAGCTTGCCGTGTTTTTGATTTCGCTTTCGTCATAGTCGCCTTTCAGCCTGTTTCCTTCTTTACGAAGCCCTGCGTTTATCAGGATAACTCCTTGTTTTATAACATCCGGTGTCAGGATCTTTTTCCCAACCGCAGTTACAATGATATCAGCCTCTCTATAGTATTGTTCCTTGTTTGAGGTCCGGGAATTTATATTGATGAAGTTTATCTTAAATTCGCTTAAGGTTTTCCCAATAGGTATGCCGCCGGTTAATCCCCTTCCAACCAAAACGATCTTTTTATGCTTAAAAACCTGCTTGAAAAAGCTGGTATCTTCTTGGGGCGCTATGACAAGATTTTTTGACGCCTTTCCCTTCTGGAAGATATATTTCAATACCGTAAGAACCGCAAGGCCAAGGGGGGGAAGATGGGGAGATTTATCTCGATGTCGTTCTAATTCTTTCTCAGGCGGAATGAAGTTGTAAATGGTTGCTGTGTGAAGGTGTGCAGGGAGCGGTTGCTGGATGATTATTCCGGTTATGGTCGGATCTTGAGCCTTATCGCGCAATAGATTCACAAATTCAACAAATGGTGGGATCTTTTTAAGATGGACGAATTCGAATTTTACCCCGATTTCGCCTGCCACTTTCTTTTTGATTGATACGAAGGAAAACTGCTCTTTTGAATCTCCAGCAAGGAACGTAGTCAACTTGGGATGGACGCCTTTTTTTTTGAGACGGCCTGCACGTTCTTTCAAAACTTTTTTAAGAAGATGCGCAATCTCAACGCAAGGGACTTTCATAAAAAAAGAAACTTCCTATTATACCACAAGCGAGGCGGTGTTATATAAGCGCAGCACCTACGACCCTATCGTTCTTTTTGGAGAAGCGCATGAGAATGACGCCCTTTGCGGTTCTTGAGCGAGACGGAATTGAGGTAAGGGGAATCTTTACTACCTGTCCAAGACCGCTCGTTATAATTGCGGTTGATTTTTCAAGATCAATAATCTCAGAAAAGGCAATTTTTCCAAGTTTCTCATCAACTGAGGCGACCTTTACTCCTTTTCCGCCTCTGTGCTGGCCTTTGAAAAGAGAGAGTTTTGTTTTTTTCCCAATACCCCTTTCGCCGATTACTAAAAGATTTTTCTTGAATTCGTCATCTGAAAAAACATCGCAGGAAGTAACTTCGTTTTCTTCATCAAGCGATACTCCTCTGACGCCCATAGAGGCCCTTCCGGTCGGTCTTATTTCTTTTTCGTTAAAGACGATTGCCTTGCCGTCGCGTGTCGTTAAAATAACATTCTTTTTTCCGTTGGTTAGTTTCACCCACAGAAGTTCATCGTTTTTATCAAGCTTTATCGCTACGATTCCGTTGGTTCTTATATGGGAAAATTGTGAAAAATCTGTTTTCTTTACGGTTCCTTTCTTTGTCGCCATTAAGATATAGGTTTCTTTGCCCTGCGGTTCATTATTACCAAATGTCAGAATAGATGTTGCTTTTTCATCTGGACGAAGCGCAAGGAGATTGACAATCGCTTTTCCTTTTGAAGTCCGAGAGCCCTGTGGGATCTCCCAGACTCTCGTCTGAAACACCCTCCCATGATTTGAGAAGAAAAGGACATAGTCATGCGCCATCGCAGAGGTAATATATGAGACGACATCTGCTTCCTTAGTCTCCATACCGGAGACTCCTTTTCCGCCCCGCTGTTGGATGCGAAAAGTTTCCCGTGGGATCTGCTTAATATATCCTTCTTTTGTTAAAACAACGATGACCTCCTTGTTTTCTATGAGTTCCTCATCGGTGATTTCTCCCGGCTTTGCTTTTATTACCTTCGTCTTTCTTTCGTCTCCATACCTTTTCCTAAGATCCAGCAACTCCTCCTTAATCACCTTAAGAATCTTCAAGATATCTTTCAGTATTTCCTCAAGATACATAATCAATTTCTTAAGCTGTTTTAATTCTTCTTCGATTTTTATTCGCTCAAGCCCGGTAAGTCGTTTGAGCTGCATATCAAGGATCGCCTGCGTTTGAACTTCGCTGAGTTTGAATTTCTTCATGAGTTTTTCTTTTGCCTCCTTCTCATCCTTCGATTTTTTTATAATTGCAATAACCTCGTCGATATGAGCAAGCGCAATAAGAAAACCGTCTAATATGTGTGCACGCTGTTTTGCTTGCTTAAGTTCAAACTGGGAACGTCCTGCTACAATGCGGACGCGGTGTTTTAGGTATTCTTTAAGGATCGAAATCAAAGAAAGGGTCTGTGGTATCCCATCAACAAGGGCGACGATATTCACCGGAAAAGACGTCTGAAGCTCTGTATGTTTGAAAAGATTGTTTAGGACCTTCTTATATGAGGCATCTCTCTTAAGCTCAATTACAATACGTATTCCATCGCGATCTGATTCATCACGAAGATCTGCAATACCAACGATTTTCTTATTGGTTACCAAGTTTGCGATTTTTTCAACGAGAGTGGCTTTATTGACTTGGTATGGGAGTTGTTTTACGATAATGGCCTCTTTTCCTTTTTCAAGATTTTCATCATCAATGAGTCCCCGAATGAGAATTTTTCCTTTGCCGGTTGTATAGACTTCTTTGATATCCCCTGCACCATATATGATTCCTGCGGTTGGAAAGTCGGGCCCGTTTACAAATTGGAGTAATTCTTCGGTGGTTACCTCAAAATTGAGACGAGTTGGGTCAAGCTCTGTTTTGGAGTTTTTTTCAACTTTCGCTTTGTCAATCATAAAGCAAAGTGCATCGACAACTTCAGTTAAGTTGTGGGGCGGAATTTTCGTTGCCATCCCAACTGCGATACCTTCTGCTCCCATAAGAAGGAGATTTGGAAGCTTGGCAGGGAGGAAAACCGGTTCCTTCAAGGTTCCGTCAAAGTTGTCAACAAAATTGACTGTTTCTTTTTCGATATCCAAAAGGAGTTCTTCAGCAATCTTTGCAAGTTTTACCTCGGTGTATCGCATGGCAGCTGGCGGGTCTCCATCAATTGATCCAAAATTTCCCTGTCCTTTGATCAGGGGGTAACGCATGGAGAAATCTTGCGCCATACGAACGAGAGCTTCATAAACCGGGGCGTCACCATGGGGATGATATTTTCCCAAAACCTCCCCAACGACTTTTGCAGACTTTGAGAACCGTGCTTGAAAATGGAGACTCATCCGATACATCGCGTACAAGATTCTTCGGTGGACCGGTTTTAAGCCATCGCGGACATCAGGGAGAGCGCGAGATACAATTACCGACATTGCGTAATCAAGATATGCGCGCTTCATCTCGGAAGTAATCTCAGCATGTTGCGTTTGCCCGTTATTTGCCATAAGAAAAGCTAAGAGGGTTTAGAGCAGCGATTTTTTAATTGCGTCAAGCGCCTTTTCCTTTGGTAAAAAGTTCTTTACTTTTACCCACTTTTTCGGCTCAAGCTCTTTGTAGTGCTCAAAGAAATGTTTTATCAAGTTTCGAGTTGCTTCACTGATATCGTCCATATTTTTAATATTGCTATGGAATGGGTCAGTCTTTGCCGGAGGAACAGCAATTATTTTTGTATCCACCCCTGCCTCATCTTCCATCTCAAGCATCCCAACCGGAACCGCTGCAACTACCGCGCCTGGAAAAACAGGATAGCTTGCGATAACCAAAACATCCACTGGATCTCCATCGTCTGCTTTCGTTTTCGGAATAAACCCGTAATTAAAAGGAAAGAACATTGAAGTAAAAGAAAAACGATCGACAAAGACAAGCCCTGTTTCTTTATCGAGTTCATACTTTACCGATGATCCTTGCGGAATTTCAACAACGACGTTTATTTCCTCGGGAGGATTTTTACCAGAGGAAAGCTTTGATAGGTCCATTGGTTAATTGTAAATTTTCAACTTAAAATTTTCAACACTACTGTTCAATCGACGACTTCTACTCGTGTTTTGCTGATTCACTCGAAATAAAAATTTTTTGGCAAGTGTAATCGCATCACAAAGTAGATCGACGGGTGACGCGACTGGAAGGGCTCCCGACCCCGCTTCGCCCTTTGGGCTTCGCGGGGCGAGCAGCGCGGACTCCGACGTATGTCGGAGGAGCACTGGCGGGAGGGAAAGTCGCGGCAGGACCCGTCACCTACTATGAAGGCGATTCGAAGAGTATGGACCTGCGAGGCGGGCGTGGGTGACGATAAATTTCTTCCGTGGGGGAACCTCCTCTCCCATAAGCATCGAGAATACATAATCCGCTTCCTGCGCATCAGCTATGGCGACTTGTTTAATGAGCCTGTTTTCTGGGTTCATGGTGGTCTCCCAAAGTTGATCAGGATTCATCTCTCCAAGGCCCTTATAGCGCTGGATGGAGAGAGAATTATGAGAGCTTCGAGCGTTGAGAGAGTTTAAGAGTTTGTTTTTTTCATCCTCTGCATATGCATACATAATCTTTTTTCCGTCCTGGATTTTATAGAGAGGTGGTTGAGCAATATAAAGATGTCCCTTTTCAATAACAAAGGGAAGGTGTCGAAAGAAGAACGTAAGGATAAGCGTTCGAATATGTTCTCCATCAACGTCGGCGTCTGTCATGATGACTATCTTATGATAGCGAAGTTTATCGTAGTCGACATTTTCACCGATTCCCATACCCAATGCAACCACAAGATCCTTAAGTTCCTTAAACGCAAGTACTTTATCAAGGTAAGCTCGCTCGGTATTCAATATCTTTCCACGAAGCGGCAAAATTGCTTGGAATCGCCTATTTCGGCCCTGTTTTGCCGATCCGCCGGCGGAATCACCCTCGACAATAAAGATTTCAGAGAATGCCGGGTTCTTTTCGGTACAATCAGCCAACTTTCCCGGTAACGATGCGCCCTCAAGTGCACCCTTTCGTAAGACAGCGTCTTTGGCTGCTTTGGCAGCAAGTCGTGCTTTTTGAGCAAGAAATATCTTTGCGAGGATTTCTCTTCCAATACGTGGATTTTCCTCAAAAGAGATGTCGAGATATTCGGATACGGTTTGCTGAACCAAAGTCTGGATCTCCGAATTACCGAGCTTCGTCTTTGTCTGACCTTCAAACTGGAGGTGGGTTGCAGGCATTTTTATATAAACGATTGCAGAAAGCCCTTCCTTGACGTCATCTCCTGTCAGAGGTTCTCGCAAGTCTTTTTCACTTAGGATCTTTTTTCCATAATTGTTGATTGCCTTTGTTAGGGCAATACGGAATCCCGTAAGATGAGTTCCTCCCTCAATAGTATTTATAACATTGACGAATGAGGCGACATGTTCGGTAATCGAGGTGTTATATTGAATGGCAACCTCAATCTCTTTATCATCAACCTGTTTGTTAATATATATGGGATCATGAAGGACTTTTTTGCCGCGATTGACATCTTTGATCAAAGAAAGAATTCCCCCATCAAAAAAATAGGCAATGCTTTCATCAATTTTTTTATTCTCGATCTTAAAATAGGTATTTGGAATAAGATACGCTCGTTCTTTTACCTGTTTCTTAAAATTGACATAGTTAACATCGATGGTTTCTTTAAAGATGTCGCGATCAGGGAGAAAAGAAATTGCTGTTCCTGAACTGTACGGAAACTTTAGTTGTGACGCATCTACCCTTTTTACCGGATAGAGCGCTTTTCCTCTTTTGTACTCTTGGCGATAGAGTTGACCATCTCTTTTCACCTCAACAATGAGGTGCTCGGAGAGCGCATTTACGACTGACGCCCCCACACCGTGTAGACCACCTGAAACTTTATATGCAGTGGCAGTAAATTTTCCCCCTGCATGCAGTTTCGTCATAACAAGCTCCAAGGCGGAAGTTTTATATCGTGCATTCTTCTCAATGGGGATTCCTCGTCCATCGTCGTAAACGGTAAGATAGTTGTCTTTGGATAGGATGATGTGGATATTCTTGCAAAACCCAGCCAATGCTTCATCTATTGCGTTATCAACGATCTCATTCAGACAGTGGTTGAGACCAATTTGAGAGGTTGAACCGATGTACATCGCAGGTCTTTTTCTAACCGGTTCAAGACCTTCCAAAACAATGATGGAGTCGGCACCGTAAGCAGATTTCGTCTTTTTCACCACCTAAATTTTAGCAAATTTTGCGATCTTTGTCATGCGGAAGTGATGTCGGACTCATTTCAATTCGACTTTGCCTCCCACTTCCTCTAGTTTTTTCTTTGCTTCGTCTGCTTGTTCTTTCTTTACGTCCTTAAGAATCTCTTGAGGGGGTGATTCAACGATCTTTTTTGCCTCCATCAAACCAAGCGTGGGAACTAGTTCGCGAACCGCTTTAATTACACCAAGTTTATTATCGCCTGATGCGGCTAATACAACCGCGAATATCGATTTTTCCTCGGAAGGAGCTTCTTGCGGAACTGGTTGCCCTGCGGTGGCTTGCGGTGCGGCTTGTGCAGCGGCGGGCGGCGCGCTTACCCCAAATTTATCCTGAAGATATTTTGCCAATTCTGCAACCTCAACTACCGACATAGCCTCGATCTCTTTTGCGATTTTTCCAACTTTCTGTGTGAGTTTTACATCGTCTGCCATCTTTCCTCACCTCCTTCAGAAACTGTTTCCGAACTTAATCGTTTGTTTGCTTTGCACGTTGATCAAGGACGAAGACTAAATTGATAATGGTAAACTGCATGTCCCACACGAGATTGTATAGCGGTGCCTCAAGTGATCCGGCAACCTGGGCGACAAGATGTTCCTTTGAGGGAAGCTGGGCAATTGTCTCAAGTTCTTCACGCAGGTATATCTTGTCTTCTAAGACCCCAAATTTAAAAGAAAGTGTTCCGGTAGTTTTTGCGAATTTGAAAAAAGCACCCAAGCCTTTATTGTAATCTTCATCAAAAGACAACATCGCAGAACGCTCTTTCAGAGGGAACAACTTTTCCTTTAGTTTATTCAAGCCTTTATGTTGCAAAGACAATGTGTTTACCGCTCTTTCAAACAGAGTGTTTTTGATAACCCGAAATCGCGCATTGTTCTTTTTTAACTCTTTCCGGAGATTTTCCAATAAAGAGTGTGGAGTGTCTGCAAAGTCAACCAGCGCAAAATTTGGACGCTCACGTAAAATTTGAGAGAGAGTTTCAACGTACTGAAGTTTCTTTTGATTTACCATGGATTGTCACTCGCCGGGAATTTATGATTCTTACGGTCCGATGTCACATCGGACAGCCCGGGTCTCTGTGAGCACTCGTATTATAGCAAACTAAATCTCGCTTAGCAATTCGCGAAGAGATTTTATTTTTCTATCTTCCTCATGTTTCTTTGTTTTCAGCCTTTTCTTAACAAGTTTTTCCTTCATGGTTTCTGCTAAGCGTTGTTTGCTTTGAAAGCTTTCAACTCTTCCTTTCGTATCAATAAATCGATGTTCACCGGTGAAATACGGATGGCATTTGTGACAGACCTCGACATGAATTTCTTTTTTAATCGAAGCGGTCGTAAATTTATTACCACAGGATGAACAGATTACCAGAGCGTCAGAGTGCATAGGTGGATGAATGTCGGGTTTCATAGAACAAGAATTATAGTTAACTGCCGAATAAATTTCAATATATTTAACTATTTAATCGAAGCACTTTTTCCCATTTTCCCTCTTCAATAATTTCCTCAAGATGGTAAAAGCTTTTCCCCCTTCTATGGTCGGTAAGGCGATTTTGTGGAAAGTTGTAGGTTCTTATTTTCTCTGCCCGTTCCCCTGCCCCAACGTTTTTGACATACGAATATATCATTCCTTTCTTTTTTTCCTCCTCTAATTGATAGAGTTTTGCAGCCAAAAGCTCAAGTGCAGTGCGCCGGTTTTTTTCCTGATGTCTTTCACGTGAAGCAGTTACCGTAATTCCGGTTGATTTATGGGTGAGACGAACTGCGGTTGAGACTTTATTTACGTTTTGTCCTCCGGGTCCTCCAGCACGGAAAAATTGCCATTCAAGATCGCCTGGACTTATTTTTACCTCTTGTTCCAAAATATGGGGAAGAACCACGATTACTGCGGTTGAGGTATGAATACGCCCCCTTCTTTCGGTTTTGGGGATTCTTTGGACTCGGTGGACGCCGGTTTCACTCTGGTAGATGCGAAACGCATCATCGCCTGCGATTCGCACAATATTGTCATCAAGGTATGCATATTTGTATCCTTTCCGCTGGGCAAAGCGAACATAGGAAAGTAAGAGCTCCTTGGCCCAGAGCTTCGACTCATCTCCGCCGACACCGGGGAGCGCCTCGATAATGGCGATGTTAGGATCAATGTTCATAGTTCAAAATGCAAAGTGATGCTCGGTGTCATCCTGACCCATGTCATGCCGAATTTATTTCGGCATCCGCTGTCTCTGGTGACAGCAGATCCTGAATCAAGTTCAGGATGACAGAGTCAGTTCGGAATGACATTTAAGAAACTTTTAACTTCTTTGCGAGTTGGTCTTTTTTTACTTCTTCCTGCTTTCCAGTTCTCATATTTTTAAGTAGAATGACGTTTCTTTTAACTTCCGCAGGGCCGATAATAACGACGTAAGGAATTCGTTTCCGGTCGGCGTACTTAAGCTGTTTGTCGAGTTTCAATTCGGGATCAAGATTGATTTCGGCACTTATTCCGTTATTGCGAAGTTTCGAAACTACATCAAGTGAGGTGTTCGTAAAATCAGGAGAAAATATTGTAACGAGTACCCGAGTTGTTACAAGATCGTTAGGGAGAAGTTTGAGCAATTCCATAGCCTCAAGTAGGCGATCAAATCCGAATGAAAATCCTACTGCAGGAATATCTCGATTGGCAAATTGACCAATGAGTTTATCGTAGCGGCCACCCCCCCCGATTGATCCAGAAGGATAATCTTCGCAGACTAATTCAAAAATAGCTCCTGTGTAGTAATCGAGTCCACGAGCAAGAGTGGGTTCGAACGAGAAATCTTCATTTTCTTTGAGGCCAGTTTCTTTCAATAGTTTAAAAAGCGAATTTATCATACTTGTTGGCTCAGATCGATCAAAGGAGTTGATGAGTTTTTGCGCGTCATTTTTTTTCATGCCTTTGCGAACGAGCTCGCTTACAACTCCTTCCTTTCCGATTTTTGCTAATTTATCAATAGCTGAAACAAAGGTTGATTCAAGATTCTTAAAAAGTAAGCGGTCATTTATAAGCATCTTGATATTCTTAAAACCCAGTTTTTTAGCAGCGGCTATAGCGCAGCTAATTATTTCGTAATCTGCATAAATCCCATCGACGCCGAGCGTATCAATATCACACTGTAAGAATTCTCGGTATCGGCCTTTTTGTGGATTTTCAGCTCTCCAGACTGATTTGATTTGATATCTTTTGAATGGTATAGGTATATTTTGATATTGTGCCGCAACGCGCGCTAAGGGAACTGTCAGATCATACCGCATCGCAACCTTTCTTTTCCCAAGATCCGTAAAACGATACATAAGTTTATCTCCCTCTTCTCCGTATTTACCCAAAAGTACCTCCTCGTATTCCAGAGCAGGAGTTTCTAATGGTTCAAACCCATACAATTCAAACACCTTTTTCAAGGTGTTTATCACATATTGTCGTTTTTTTGCCTGCTGCGGCAAAAAATCCCGAAAACCCTTCAGTGTTTGTAGCTTCATATCTCAATAATAGATCAAATTATAACACCTTATATGGCAACTTATTAGATAAGTCCTGTAAGACGACCAATAATTGCATCTGAACTGCTGTGAAGTATTATATTTTATCGTGCAATAGAGATACCAGTAAAAATGAGATTTGCAATACTTTTATTTGGAGGCTTCGAGGGTGAGGCGGAGATTTTTCGTATCCCCGTTTCGCCAAATCTTCAGTGAGACGCTGTCCCCTATCTTCTTTTGAAGGATAAGTCTTGCAAGACCCTGATTGTCATCTCCGTTCACTCCCTTTCCATCAAACTCGGTTATAATATCTTCTTCTTGGACGCCAGCCTTTTGCGCAGGTGAATCCTCCACAACCTCAATGACGTATGCTCCCTGAACTACTTTATTCAAAAGAGCAGTCTTGCGGTCGATCATCCGATAGCGAACGCCGATGTATGGGCGCTCAAATCGCCCACCCTGTTTTTGGAAGTTGTCAATGAGTTCTTTTACTACATTGACCGGGATTGCAAAACCGATGTTTTGCCCCTCTTGGGCGATTGCGGTATTTACCCCAATAACCTGTCCGTTGGAATTCAAGAGAGGGCCTCCGGAGTTTCCAGGACTTATTGCTGTGTCAGTCTGGATAACATTATCAAGCTTCTCAACATACCCCTCAAATGGTGATCCAGCGGTAATTCCGCGGCCTAAGCCTGATATTATGCCAACCGTGATGGTATTGGTAAACTGGCCAAGTGGAGTGCCGATCGCAATCGCAAGCTGACCAAGT
>JACOYT010000014.1 GCA_016181725.1 Candidatus Roizmanbacteria bacterium
ATATAAATAAAAAGATGTTTTTTAACTCAATGCTTCTGTATGCCAAGAAACATTTTTCTCCATTTGGGCGCCTTGTCGTCTGGCTTCTTAAGATAAGACACAACTTATAGTTTTTCACGAATATACGCTCGTGCGAGCTCCAATCCAATCAACGTAAACCTCTTATCCCGCTCTGCGTACTCTTCGGCAGTTACCACTTTCACGTGCCCTCCATAATTAAAAACCAAAGGAAACCTCCCGCTCTCCTTTTGCCTCCTTAGCCATCCATCATGTGCTTCGCCTGGATTAAACATCATATCAGGATCCCTCCCTGGTTTACTGATCGTATCGAGAGCTTTAAAAACATAAGGAATCGGGTTTTCAAAAAGATCAGGAGATTCTTCCTCACCTGTCATCCACCGGATGGTGTGAAGATATTGCGTCGGGCATGTTGGGAAAAGTGTCGCAATCGTCTCCTCCGAGACAAAATCTACATAGCGAAGATCAAAAGAACCATCGAGCCATAGTTTTGAAAAATCATGAATATCACACATGCTTTTTATGAAGTTCCTATTTGTTCCTTTTGGAAAGAGTGCTCGAAAGGGCTCCTTTTTCCACACCTCAAGGACATTGTTTTGCATCATTCGAATATGTGTGGCAAGTGATTCAAAGTCAGCGACAGATTGGTTCGCAGGGCCGATTGAGGAAGTTTCCCTATAAACATCTTCTAAGAATTGAGTTAACGCTTGATACTTCCTATCTGACATGTGGTGCCAATCGAGAATTTCTGGCCGTGGAATCTCATAGAGGGCCCTTCTTTTAAGCTCAGCAATTCGGTAGGGCAACGACTCTTGTGGTGCACCCCTTATCGCCAAAGTCTTCTGTTCGCTTCGCATAATTCCTACTCAACTCTCAAGTAGGGGATAGTGATAATAAATTGACCTCCATTTTCCCGGTATTTTACCTGTTTTTTCAGGATCTCGTCTGCAAAGTTCCACGCAAGAAGAAGAGTGTAGTCTGGCCTGTCTTTCGCAAGTCGAGCTTCGGGATAGATGGGAATATGCGTGCCTGGAGTATACCGACCCTGTTTGTAGGGGATTGAGTCAACAATATAACTTAAGAGCTCTGAGGTGACTCCACAGTAGTTTAAAAGGACGTTCCCCTTTGCAGCTGCGCCATAACCGACGATCCGCTTTCGCTGCGACTTGAGACTCTTAAGATACTCCATAAGGTCTCGCTTTATCCCGGCAACGCGCCTTGCAAACTCATCATACGCCTCTTTTTTATTGAGTTTTTTCAAAAGCTCAAGCTGTACAAACTCGCGCACCGTATCTTTTGGCGTATGTCGCGATCCTTTTTTTGAGACATAGACCAGAATCGATCCGCCATGTACCGGCGTCCGCTTTATATCAAAAATCTGCATTCCATGTTGTTTGAATAATGTGATCAGTGGTCGGATTGCAAAATACGAAAGATGCTCATGGTATATCGTGTCAAACTCATTCTTATCCAAAAGATCAGCGAGGTACGGATATTCCATAACAAACATGCCATCTTTGTCAAGAAGCAGGCGAACTCCTTGACAAAGACCATGAAGGTCGTTGATATGCGCAACCGCATTGGTAGCTGTTACTACCTTTGCTTTCCCGTACTCTTTATCTATTTTTTTTGCAAGCTCTTCTGTAAAAAAATCATCTATCGTATCTATGCCTTTTAGACGGGCTACTTGAGCGATATTCGATGCAGGATCAACTCCCAATACCCTCATCTCTTGTTCTCTGAAGTACCCAAGAAGCGTCCCGTCATTTGATCCTATATCCACAATCAAATCGTTTGGCTTTAGCCCATATTCATCAACCAATCCGACAGCAAAGGCTTTAAAATGTTCAAGCATGGTCTGGGAGGTTGAGGGGATGTAGAGGTAATTCTTAAACATGATCTCGGCAGGAATGACATGGGTTAACTGAACCAACCAGCAGTCTTCACACACATATACTTCCAAAGGATATCGTTCTTCCTTTATCGTAAGATCCTTCCGGCTTAAGAAACCGTTTGGAATGGGCATCGAGCCCAACGAAAGAAAATGGTAAAGTCTTTTGCCTTTGCAGATCCTACAGCGCCTAACCTTATACTTCTTCCACGGATCCTTCCTGTTTTGAGGCATAGATTTCCAGCTTTTCTTGATATGATAGAATAAGCCTGTCATTTTTGCAAGAAAAGATTCATGCGCATCTCGTTTAATAACGTCAAAATAAGGGCAAGCCGTCTTAAACGGGAACTTACTCAAAAGATCTCTTCTGTCTTAGAAAAAGGGGTATTTGTCCATGGGAGAGAAAACGAGAGACTCGCCAAGGCACTGCAAAGATTTTTCGGGGGATATGTTGTTGCTACAGCCTCCGGACATGACTCACTTTCTCTTGCATTGCGTGCACTTCGCATAAAAAGGGGCGACGAGGTATTGTTTCCGGTAAATGCCTATCCTACCGTCTTTCCAATAGCTCTTTCAGATGCAATGCCAGTACCGGTGGATGTTGATGAAAACGGTCTTATCGATCCTAAAGAACTTTCAAAAAAAATCTCAAAAAAAACAAAGGCAGTTGTCGTTGTACACCTCTATGGGTTGGTTGTAAACGTAGACGCAATTAAAAAACGCGTAAAAGAAAGAGGGATCTTTTTGATAGAGGATTGTGCACAAGCTTTTGGATCTATATATAAAGGAAAGCCTGTTGGAACGCTTGGAGACATCTCGTGTTTTTCATTTTATCCAACCAAAAATCTTAGCACGTTAGGTGATGGGGGAGCATTATGGACGAGCGATAAAAACTTATACGAATACCTTAAAAAAGCCGTCTCTTATGGCAGTAAAACGCCATATAAAAGTGAGTTTGTTTCTGGACATAGCCGGCTTCCTGAAATTCAAGCAGCTGTGCTAAATCTCTACTTTAAATACTTGAAAAAAGAACAAAGTCAAAGAAAAAAAGTTTTTAATCAATATAAAAGCCTTTTCAAAAAATATAAGATAACTAACCACACACGAATACTTTTTGACAACAAAAATTCTGATCCAGCGCTACATTTGTTTGTGATCGAGGCAAGAAAAAGAGACCGGCTGCAATCATATTTAAAAGGACAAGGGGTAGAAACTCATATTCATTATCCCCATCCTGTCCATCTGGTGCCTGCGTTTTCTTACTTGAGGTGCAAAAAAGGCGATTTTCCGAAAGCGGAGAGATTAGCCAAAAACATCATAAGTATCCCGTTTCACCCACACCTGACACGAAAGGAGATCGAACTTGTTGTAAAATCAATACGAGATTTCTACCATGGTTAAAAAAATTGTTAGTTTTTTTGTTTTGTGGAGACTCCTTCTTTTCCTTTTTGCATTCCTTGCAACATTTTTTATTCCTTTCCAGAAGGCCTTTACTGCATATAATTACGGATTCAGTCCGCCGTATTATCTTTATATCTGGGGGAATTTTGACGGCTACCATTATATGGAGATCGCAGAGCGCGGATATAAAGCACTTGAGTACTCCTTTTTCCCTTTGTATCCGCTTTTTATACGAGGACTCGTTTGGGCCTTTAAAATCCCGTACCTTCTCTCAGGCCAGCTCATCTCAACCTTCGCTCTTCTTCTTTCGCTTTATGTCATGGCGAAACTGCTCGCACTGGATCAAAAGAGAACCTTATTTGGGCTTTTTCTTTTGACAATCTTTACGTTTTCTACCTCCTTTTTTTATATAGCAGTTTACAATGATTCTTTGTTTTTGCTTTTTTCGGTACTCACGATTTACTTCGCAAGAAAAAAGAGCTGGCTTGCCGCAAGTTGTTTTGGAGCGTT
>JACOYT010000008.1 GCA_016181725.1 Candidatus Roizmanbacteria bacterium
AGTGGGTCTTCAGAAAAATCTGCAATTAGGTTGTGACCAAAACCTGATGCAAAAGACATTCCTTTTTTTCCAATCGTAATAAAATCTGCCTCCGAAGCATACTTAAGCCGCGTAACAAAGCGAAAAAGATTGTAATTAAAGCCTCCGCACAAACCTTTTGAAGTTGTGATGAGAACAATTAGGTGCTTTTCGTTCTCGCTTGATTGAAGAAGTCGTGACTTTTTTGGATCAATTTTCTGGATTACCTTCGAAAGCAGATTTTTGATGTGATCATTATATGGCTTGCTTTCAAAAAAAATCTGCTGCATTTTTTTTGCCTTTACCGCAGATACAAGCTCCATCGCCTTGGTAATCTTTTTCACGTTCGTTACCGACCGTATTTTTTTTCGCAATTGGCGTACGTTCATAGCTTTATGTGTTGGGTGATTAACCTTTTTAACTCTTCCTCATCCTTTTTCTCAAGAAGCTTATTCTTGTTGATTCGATCAGCGAGCGATTTTTTGCTCGTCCGCAAAAGCTCAATAAGTTTTTTCTCAAATACTTCAACTTTTTCCAACGACAGCGTATCAAGATAACCGCCCGTTGCAGCCCAAATAACAGCAACTTCCTCGGCAACGCTGTAGGGTGAATTTTTCGCCTGCTTCAACACCTGCGTTACTTTTGCTCCGCGATTCAATAGTTTTTTGGTTTCCTCATCAAGCTCCGATTCAAACTGCGAAAATGCCGCAAGCTCTCGATACTGTGCCAGATCAAGCTTTAATTCTGCGGCAACCTGCTTCATAGCCGTGGTCTGCGCTGCACTTCCCACTCGAGAGACCGAGAGTCCAATATTAATGGCAGGTCTCATACCTGCATTGAAAAGATCGCTCTCTAAGATTATTTGACCGTCGGTTATTGAAATTATGTTTGTTGGAATATAGGCGGATACATCGCCTTCAAGAGTCTCAACAATAGGGAGCGCGGTTAGCGATCCGCCGCCACGTTTCTCATCGAGCTTGCATGCCCTCTCTAAAAGTCGGGAGTGAAGATAAAAGATATCGCCCGGGTATGCTTCCCGCCCAGCCGGTCTTCGAAGAATAAGCGATATCTGTCGATATGCCCATGCATGCTTTGACAGATCATCGTAGGCAACCAAGACATCTTTTCCCTGATCTAAGAAATACTCCCCAATTGCACAGGCGGCATAGGGAGCTAAATACTGAAGTGAGACTGGATCGGATGCCGAAGCTGAGAGAACTACGGTAAAATCAACCGCGTGGTTTCTTTTGAGAAGATCTATGATGAGTGCCACTTTTGAGTTTTTTTGTCCAATCGCACAGTAAACACAGATAACATCCTCTTTTTTTTGATTGATAATGGTATCTGTAACAAGGGTTGTCTTACCGGTTCCCCGATCGCCAATAATAAGCTCTCTTTGACCTCTTCCAATGGGGATTAGCGCGTCAATTGCTTTTATTCCGGTTTGAATCGGCTTATTAACCGATGTTCGATACACGACTCCTGGCGCGACTTTTTCAAGAGGATATGATTTTTTTTCTCTATATGGGGCTTTTCCATCAAGCGGATCACCCAGTGGATTTATAATGCGCCCCAATACGCCTTCTGAAACCGGGATCTCAAGCTGTCTTCCGGTTGCCTTTGCTTTGCTTCCTGCAGTAATTTTTTCAAAATCACCTAAAATAACCGCCCCAACCGTCTCCTCCGTCATATCGATGACAAACGCCGGTGTTTTATCCTCAAGCTCAATAATTTCCCCGTACCCAACATTGTCGAGCCCGGACAATAGAACGACCCCATCCTTTGACTCAACAACCTCCCCGATCTCTTCTACTTTGGGCGTTTTTGGGGCTTTGGCAATTTTTTTCTCGATCTCTTTGAGATACTGGTCAATAAGCCTCATAAAGATCTCCCTTCAAATTAACTAACCGTCCCTTCACTGATAAATCAAGAACTTTTGAACCGTAATGGATAATCACTCCAGCGATAAGCGTTCGGTCAACGACCGTTGCCAAATCATTTTTTGTTAAAAACGGGAGAAGAGTAAAAATTAGCTCCATCTCCTCTTTTGTCAATGGATACGCTGATCGGACGATTACCTTCCGCTTTTCTTCTTCAATTTTTTCCTGAAGAAATTTTTTTATTTCCAGCTTTGTTTCCGCATCAATTTTCATTCTTTGATTCCACTTTCAAATGGGGCGAACTCCTCAAGATGTTTCGGGTAATTTTTTTTCGCGCGTCCTCGGTTAAATAGGCTTTCAATCCCATCTCAACAATCGATATCGAAAGAGTTATGAGCTTTTGTTTAAGCTGTGCATAGAGCTCTTCTTTTTCCTGTACAAGAAGCGTCCGTCCCTTCTTTTTCACCTCATCTGCCTCCTGTCGTGCTTCCGTCAGGATTTCTTGTCGAACAAGCTCGGCCTCTTGCCGAGTCTTATCAAGAAAGTCCGTAGCTTCCTTTTTTATCTGATTTTCAGCGTCCGCGCGCTTTTTCGCAATTTCCTCCTCCTCTTTTTCCGCGCGTTCTAAAAATTTCTGTCGCTTCTCCTCCTCGCGCCTCTCTTTGTCAACCGCCTCAAGAAGCGGTTTGGCGATAAATTTCCGATAGAGATAGAAAAACAATAGGAAATTTACGATTTGGGCAATCAACAGATTAGGATCCAGTCCCAACTGCTCCATAGGTCACATGAATTACGTAAATTTTAATATGAGGGCAATCACAAGGGCATAAATCGCAATTGCTTCAGCGAAGGCTATCGCCAAAATTGTGGTTGTTCGGATTCCGCTTTCCGCCTCTGGATTTCGCCCAAGTGCCTCTACCGCTTTACTTCCAATTCGTCCAATTGAGATTGCCGGCCCTACGGTACCAAGCGCAATAACCAGCGCAATGGCAAACGATTTTAAAACTTCTGTTTCCATACGGTTTTTCTTTGAGTTATTTCACCTCCTTTCATCAATTCTTGATTCAGTGCGTTTCTGTTGCAGCTGAATTAATAAATACTGCCGTCAAAAGGGTAAATATCAAAGCTTGAATGAACCCCACAAAAATCTCCAAAATGAGAAATGGGAAAGAGGCGGCAATTGGAATGAGGAACGCAATAACAGTCAAAAGTACTTCTCCTGCAAAAATGTTTCCAAAAAGTCGGAAAGAGAATGAAATGACCTTGGAAAATTCTGAAACAATTTCTAAAATACCGACAAAAAAAGATAGGGGATTTCCGATGTTAATAAATTTTCTCAAGTAGTTTCCACTGCCCAAAAAACGCACTCCGTAATATTGGATTGTCATAACGGCAAAAATCCCCAAAGCAAGCGTCGTATTTAGATCCGTGGTATTCCCCCGAAGAAGAGGCACGGTTTCTTTCTGAGCACCTTCCCCGATATGAAGAACAATGCTTCCAACTCCCGGCAACAAACCAAACCAGTTTTGCAAAAGTATGAAAAAAAATAGTGCCCCCAAAAACGGAAAGACCAAGCGCATTTTACTTCCCAAAATCGGCGAAAGAAAGTTGTACAGCGTCCGATTTACGTAATGAATAAAATAAAAGAGACGCGAACGTTTGCCATAATTCTGCGCTGCTTGCTTGTAATAATAGATTGCGACACCAAAAAACAGAAGAAGGAAAATCGCCGAGGTAACAAGCGTATTCGTTACGACAAAACCATACAACCGGAAAAGTGGCTCGGCACGAATACTAATATGGGGCATATTATCGCTCTTCTTTTACGATCTTTAGCAAATTATAAAAGCTTGCAATTGTTCCAAATAGGATAAAAATCAAGGTAAATGAAGGTTTTTTCCCAAAGATTTTATCCAAATAAAGTCCGATAAGAACTCCTATAATCAAAGGCGCAACAAGATAGAATCCCAAATTAAAAGACTGCGAAATTATTCGGTACGGAGAGTTTTTATTGCTTCGATTATCGTATTTCAAACCTTCCATCTTCAATTGTAACATCACCAAAGACAGCGTGTCAACCCCGCTCTTTATGCGCCCTACTTAAGCTTAAAAAGAGCGGGAAATCAACTTAATTTCATTGCCTGGTCCATTATTATGGTGAATCGGTCATCTTTCTCTGAAACCTTTCCTTTCAGTATGAGCACCTGATTGATCGCAACAAGATTATTGATGTTTCTATATAATGACGGAAAAACGACTGCTTCGATCGTGCCGGTCTCATCAAATAAGGTAACAAATGCCATCTCACTATTACTCCTTCTTGTTCTAATTACTTTTTTCCCACTAATAATGCCCACCAAAACAAGATTCTTATTGATATCGTCTTTTGTGATATCTCCAATTTTTTTCGTTGCTTTCTTCTTAATAATATCGGTGAACTTCTCAAGAGGATTCTTGTTGATAAGAAATCCAATTACCTCTTTTTCCATCATAAATATCTCCTCCTCGGAGAATTCTGCAACGTGCGGAAAGTTATCCTTTAATACCTTTTCCTGTGATTCTTCTTCAAAAAGGCCGGTTTGGCCTCGTTCGGTTTTCGCCTTCATATCCGAGATCTCTTTTACAACGCGCGGATAATTTGTCAAAAGAGTTGCGCGGTTTCCAAACTGACTGAAAGCCGATGCCTTAACGAGGCTTTCAACGGTTTTTTTATTCACCCGCCGCAAGTCAACTCGGAAAAGGAAATCACGAAAACTCTGGAACTTTCCGTTTTCTCGCGCCTCAAGGATAGCTTCTATTGCTGCATGTCCCACGTGTTTGATCGCCGATAAACCGAATCGGATTCCATCGGCTTCGATTTTAAAACTGTCAATTGAAGCATTGATATCTGGCGGAAATACCGTGAGATCAATTCGGCGACATTCCTCAAGTGTCTGCGCCATTTTGATTTCCCTCTGCGGACCAGCTACTCCTTGAAGTTCTGCGGTCAAAAGCGCGGTCATAAATTCAGCGGGATAATTCGCCTTCATGTACGCGGTCCAGTAGGCGATTAAAGCATATGATGCGGAGTGTGGTTTATTGAATCCATAGGCAGCAAATTTCTCAATAAAATTAAAAGTCCTTTCTGCAAGCGTGCGTGTGTACTTGTTCGTAATGCAACCCTGAATAAACTTCTCCTTTTCGATCTTCATGAGCGTCTTTTTTTTCTTTCCCATTGCAAGCCTTAGGTTATCCGCCTCACTCATGCTGTATCCGGCCAGGCGATGTGCGATCTCCATAATCTGTTCCTGATAAACCAAGATTCCATACGTTTCCTCAAGAATCGGTTTGAGATCCTCATGGAGATACCGTACTTTTTTCAGTTTCTTCTTTCCCTCAAGAAAACTTGGAATAAGCTCCATCGGACCTGGCCTGAACAGGGCGACCATCGCGATAATATCGCTTAGCTTTGTCGGTTGAATGTCTTTTGCAAGACGCCTCATTCCTGCCGATTCAAGCTGGAAGACTCCAATCGTTTCGCCTCTGCCTATCAGCTCGTACGTTTTTTTATCTTCAAGTGAAATCGCATGGATGTCGATCTTTTTCCCCGTGCTTTTTTCTACATATTGAAGCGCTTCCTCCAAAATCGTGAGATTTCGCAGCCCCAAAAAGTCAACTTTCAAAAGACCGATTGCTTTGTTATTTGAGACCGCATTCAAGTCAAGACAATACATATCGTACTGCGTGATGATTTTTCCTTCTCTGCTTTCCTTTTGAAGAGGGACGTACTCGATAAGTTTTTTGTCGGATATAACGACTCCGGCAGCATGTGTTGAAGCATGTCTTGGGAGTCCCTCAAGTTTTCGTGCTGTATCGATTGCCTTTTTTGTCTCGGTTTCGGTCTGATAGGCGAATTTCAACGCGGTTGATTCTTCAAGCGCCTGCGCTATGGTCATAGGAAATCCCTGGCGTCCAGGTGGAATCATCTTCGCAATCCGATCGCCTTGGGAATACGAAAGGCCAAGTGCTCGTGCAACATCCCGAACCGCCAACCGAGCTTCCATCGTTCCAAATGTTATAATTTGCGCGACTTTATCTTCCCCGTATTTTTGACGTACGTATCGCAGCACATCATCCCGCCGGACATCGGCAAAATCAATATCAATATCTGGCGGAGTCGGTCGCTCCGGATTGAGAAATCGCTCAAACGGCAAGCTGTATTCAAGCGGATTGATCGCCGTTATTCCAAGCACATATGCAACGAGCGAGCCTGCTACCGAGCCTCTTCCCGGCCCAACCGCAATATGGTGTTCTTTCGCCCAATTTACAAAATCCTGGACGATCAAAAAGTATGTCGAATAACCTTTCCGTATAATAATATCCAGTTCGTACTTAATTCGCTCCTTCATATCCTTAAGTTCGTTTCCCGTAACCTGTGGAAGTTTTTTCTGGACGAGCTCACTAAGATATGCAGCAGGCGTCTTACCCTTTGGCGTCTCATAATGCGGGAGAATCCATTTTCCATAGGGAATCTCTAACTCACACTCATCAGCGATTTTTACGGTATTTTCTATCGCTTCTGGAAGATCCAAAAATAAGCCCTTCATTTCCGCCGGGGATTTAAAATAATAGTCCGGCGTATCAACCATAGATAACGGCCGATTTTTCTCGATGATGGTCCGCTGAGTCTGAATACAAAGGAGAACTTCCTGGGCATACGCATCTTCTTTGTCTAGGTAGTGTACGTCATTTGTCGCAACGATCGGCACCCCAAACTTCCGTGAGAGCACGATCAACTGATCATTTACCTTGGTGAGTTCCTCAAGTTTCGGGTGCCGCTGGATTTCAAAGTAGAAATTCCCTTCAAATATCTCCAGGTATTTCCTTAATACGCGCTCCGCTTCCGCAAGTTGATTCTCGAGAATCAATTGGGGAATTTCACCTTTCAAGCAGCCTGAAAGAGCTACGATGCCCGCAGAATGTTTCGTAAGCAGTTCAAAATCAACACGCGGCTTATAATAGTATCCCTCAAGATGTGCTTTTGTCACAAGCTGTATTAAATTCTTGTAGCCCTCAAGATTTTTTGCCAAAAGGAGGATATGATTTTGATCACGGTCTACTCCGGCTTGCCGATCAAGTCGAGAGTTCTTTGCCTTATACGCCTCAACACCAATTATCGGTTTCACTCCATATTCCTTTGCATGAAGAAAAAAACGGAAGGCGCCGTATAAAGCCCCATGATCGGTTATGGCAACTGCTGGCATTCCAAGACTTTGTGCTCTTGCCAGCGTGTCATCAATCCTTGTCATCCCATCAAGAAGCGAATATTCGGTGTGAAGATGAAGATGTACAAAAGACATACCAAAATATCTAATATCTAATATCGAATATCTAAGATCTCATTGATCGCGCCGAACTAATTTCATGAGCTTCTCGCGAATAACGACAGCGTCGGCTTTTCCCTTCAACTCCCGCATTGCCTGTCCAACCAAAAACATGACTGCGCCTTCTTTTCCCCCTCGATAGTCCTCAACCGCCTTCTTATTTTCCTCAACTATTTTACCTAAAACTCCGGCGAGTATTTTTTCATCAACTTCATGTTTTTTACGCTTCTCTAAGGCTCTTTCTATAAATTCGCTTTCTGCGATATCGATCGGTATCTTTTTATTCACGATCAATTTTGCTATTGTTTGCTCGACAGGTTTCACCATATCTGGTTTTTTTTGATTGAGTTTAGAAATAACACGCTCAAAATACTGCGCGACCTTTTTGTCTCGGGTTAAAAGAAGCGCCTCTTCTCGCCGTAGCTTCCAGGTGGAAACATAGCGCTCTACCTTCTCATGAGGAAGTTCAGGAACCTCCACTTTTTCTAAAAATTTTGTCTCAAAGACAAACGGAGGGATATCTGGTTCTGGAAAATAGCGGTAGTCTTGTTCTTCTTCTTTCGACCTTTGGGAAAAAGTAATGCCTTTTGTCTCGTTGAATCCCCTTGTTTCTTGCGTGGGCGTCTCACCTTTTTGTAGTAAAGCGGTCTGTCTTTTGATTTCGTACTCGACTGCTTTCTGTGCAAACCGGAACGAGTTTATATTCTTCACTTCAACTTTATATGCGGGCATTTTGGTGCTTTTGAGTTTACGAAGCGATACGTTTGGCTCAAGCCGCATTGAGCCCTTCTCCATATCGCAATCAGAGACTTCAAGATAGCGAATGAGAGTTTGCAACTCCTCAAGGAATGCTTTCACGTCAGTTGAGTTTGTGAAATCTGGTTCCGTCACAATCTCAACCAGGGGGACGCCACTTCGGTTAAAATCAACAAGCGTCTCGTCTCCTTTATGGATAAGTTTACCGGTATCTTCTTCCAAATGGACGCGCCGAATTCGAAATGTTTTTTTCCCCAGCTGAAATATTCCGCCCGTTGCGATTGGCTCGTCGTACTGACTTATCTGATACCCCTTTGGAAGATCCGGATAGAAGTAATGCTTTCTATCGAATTTTGTAATCTTGTTTATCTTGCAATTGAGCGCCTTTCCAAGAAGAATCGTCCATTCAACCGCCTTTCGATTGGGAACAGGGAGGGCGCCAGGAAGGCCTAAACACACCGGACACACATGCGTATTTGGAGGTTGTCCAAAATAATCCGCCAGACACTGGCAAAACATCTTGGATCTCGTTGACAGTTCGGCATGTATCTCAAGCCCGATAACCGGGTTGTACTGATTACTTAATCCGTGGTCTTTCATAGATTCCATGCACCTGTTCATACTGATAACCGATATTTAGTAGCGTTGTCTCGTCAAAATGCCGGCCGATGAGTTGGAAGCTTATTGGCAGTTTGTTTCCGGTGAATCCGCACGGCACGGATAGAGCAGGAACTCCGGCAAGATTGACCGAAACCAGATAAATATCTGACAAGTACATCTTCAGAGGATCATCAACCTTTTCGCCTAATTTAAAAGGAGGCGTCGGGGAAGCCGGCGCAATGATAAAATCAACTGCTTTGAAAGCATTTTCAAAATCGTTCTTTATCAGCGTCCGTACTTTCGTTGCCTTTTTATAATATGCATCGTAATAACCATGTGACAAGGTAAAAGTACCAAGCATTATCCGCCTTTTTGCTTCAGCCCCAAATGATCTTCTGGTTGTTCCAAAACGAATGCCGTCATAACGGGCTAAATTGGAACTTGTCTCACTGGGCGCGATCAAATAATATGTTGAAATCGCATACTCTGTCATGGGGAGAGAAATTTCAACCGGCTCCACGCCTAATTTTTGGAGGTCCTTCATTGCTTTTGCGATGGTGCTTGCAACCGTGTCATCCATTCCTTTCATAAAGTATTCCTTGGGGATTCCCATCTTCAAGCCAGCTATCTTTCGCCCAAGAAACTGGCTGTATCGTGGCGGCTTACTTTGAGAGGTAGTCGCATCGCAAGAATCGGCTCCCGCAAGAACTTCAAGCACCAGTGCAGTGTCTTCAACGCTTCTTGCCATCGGTCCAACCGTATCTAAGGACGAGGCGTAGGCTATGCAACCATATCGTGAGACCAGTCCGTAGGTGGGTTTTAACCCGACCACCGAGCAAAATGAAGCGGGTAAACGGATCGAGCCGCCAGTGTCCTCACCAATACTAAATGAACAAAGATCTGCCGCTAAGGAAGCTGCGGATCCTCCGCTTGAACCTCCAGGCACATAATCGCGATTCCACGGGTTCTTGGTTGGACCGAAATCTGAGTTTTCTGTCGATGAACCGTGTCCCCATGCATCGCAGTTTGTCTTTCCAATCAAAACAGCTCCTGCTTTCTTGAGTTTTGTATAGGCGGTGGCATCGTATGGCGAAATATAGTTATCAAGTACTTTAGCCGCTGCGGTGGTCCGGATTCCTTTGGTGTTGTAGGTGTCTTTCATTGAATACGGTATCCCAAACAGAGGCTTATCCCGCATGGAGTAATCAAGTTCCGGTTTATTAATCACCGTAAGATACGCATTGATCTTCGGGTTGATTTCTTTAATCCGTGTTAAAAAACTCGTATATATTTCCTCTGGAGAGGTTTTTTTTCCCTCAAGAAGTCTTGTGAGTTGAGCTATGCTTAATTCATGAAGGTTCATATCCTCAAATAATCCGTTTTACCGCAAAATATTTTTTGCCGTTTCGCTTCGCCACGCTTAGATGTTTGAGTGATTTAAGTTTTTGTACGTCTGAAATCTTATCTTCGGAATAAACGTTGGTGAGTCCAATTGTCGAGTGGGTAGATTCGACTTTTGAAGTATCAACCTCTTGAAGTTGGTTAATATAATCGAGAATCGAGCTTAGTTGACCGCTATATTCTTCAATCTCGGAATCAGTTAATTTCAGGTCTGCAAGTTTTGCAAGGTGGGCGACGTCCTTTTTTGAAAGCGAACCCTTCTTCATGCGAAGATTATAGCCTATTTTTCATCTTCTTGAAACACCAAAACCAGCGGAGTTTGTTCGTCTGCCTGGCCCATCGGATTGTCGCGGAAGATTTTCTTGATTTTTTCATTGGATATGTTCGTAGAGTTTCCCAACACGTCTTGACCGAGATCGTTTGCATCGATAATAACTACGCCTTGGAAAGTTGAACCTTGAACGGGGAACTTTGAATTGATCGTGTTATGGAGATCCTTCGCAACCTTTTGGGGATTTTCCGGCCCTAATTTTGCGGAGACGTTTGAGGGATAGAGTGAATACTCGGTTGGCCCATCGATTGCCGAAATATCGCGACCTGCGATTCGGTAGAATAGCCCTTGTATCCCAAGTGGTTTTGTGACGGCAGAGATCAGCGCTGCAAAGAGAATCCTTATTAATCCCGCCTCCTGGATCGCAAGTTGCATTGTCCAGGGGCTTCCAAGCCCAATGCCGTATGGCGTCTTTTTCACAAAACGATGTAAGATGTTTGCCAAAATACTCGGTCGAATTTCCCAAATAAAATATGAGCGTCCTTGTGCGATTGCGATGATTTTTTCTGCGACAACCAGAAACCATTGCCTTGAACTTTGAACGGAGAACGTGGAACGGTGAAAAAATCTTGAGACATTTGTGTTGATTTTTTTTATGTAATCGTCACTTTTTTTGAAAAGTTCTGTCCGTATCGGAAACCGCTTATATATTCTCCCATTCACCCGGATTTCAAGTTTTTTCCCTTCATTCGGCTCAAACTCCTGTTCTTCTTTTTTTTCCTTTTTTACTTTTTTATCAAAAAACGTGCGCAACCATATTTCAAGATTCAGAAATCTCCAAAAAAGCATTGTATCGTCATTTTTTCCCTCTATGAAGGCTTGAAATGCAGCAAGCACCGCTTTCTGATTAAAGTACTTGCGTTTCAAAAACGTATCACTTAAAAATATTTCATAGATTTTATTTTTCATCCGCATGAACCACTCATGCTCCGGCGTGGTAAACCCGATTTTGTTCCGCCGTTTCACAATCTCATGGGGGACTAAAGAGCCGACAGAGTTTCGCAAGATGTTCTTACTCCAACCGCTTTGTATAATCGCCTCATCTGACAAGCTGAAAATGAGGCGCAGTAAATTGACATCAAGAAAGGGAACGCGTCCCTCGATAGAAAATCTCATGGCATTTTTATCCTCATACCGCAACAGTGAGGGAAGGCTGTTTGTAAAAACATCCTCGATGAGTCGCTTCTTTAGATCGTCACCGGTTGCAGTAAATTTCTCTAAACGATATTTCCTAATAAAATCTTCATTGAGCAGCTGCTCCGGGTGAATGACTTTTTTTAATTTCAAAGTCCTCTTCATTTTTTCAGTTAAATACTTAACTGAAATATCGAAGGAGGAAAGAAGTTCTTTTGCAAATTTTAGATATTGTTTCTCTTTAAGAAGTTGACGGAGATACACAAAGAGGTACGGATCATATCCGGCAAGCATTTCGTCTGACCCTTGTCCGTCCAAAACAACACGGACGTATCTTTCCGCCTCCTGCATTACCTTATATTGTGCATAAGGCCCTGTGCTTATGGTCGGTTCTTCTTGCGTTATTATAAAATCTTCTAACTCTTGAAAAAACTTTTCTGCTTTTGGGTATATCTTATGCCCTTCTATTCCATCTAATTTTGCCAGCAGCATGTCAACATATCCTTCTTCATTATTTGAACTTTTGGGAAAAACTGCAGAAAAGGTATTCTGTTTTTTCCCGATAGATTTTGCTTCTTCTACTTTTTTTTTCAGTAATCGGTTCACAATCGCAACCACTGTTGAGGAATCTAATCCTCCCGACAAACAAGTTCCGACAGGAACATCGGAAATCAGCCGCAGACGAACCGCATCGAAAAGTTTTTTCTTAAATGCGCTCGCATCTTTTTTCTCATACCGCTTTTGTTTTGCGCTCTTGAGATCTGCCTCAAGGGCGGTAAATTTTGCGGTCTCCTTTTTCCCGGGAGTAAGTACGATCATGGAACCCGGCATAAGCCGGTATATTCCTTCAAAGAAAGTCTCATCCGTATCGTCATGAGTACGGTATTTCAGATAGCGGTAAATCACCCGGTCGTTTGGTTTTTTCTGTATTAATCCACTATCTATGATGGGCTTAATTTCAGAAGAAAACATGAGAGAGGTTTTTTCGATAAATGCATAATATAAGGGCTTTATCCCAAAATGATCCCGCGCTAAAATCAGTTTTTTCGTCTTTTTATCAAAGAGCGCGAGTGCAAACATCCCATTGAATTTGTCAAAACACCGCACACCCCATGTTTCATACGCATGCACGATTATCTCGGTATCTGAATTCGTCTTAAAAATATGTCCCTTCTCTTTGAGATCGTCACGTAGTGCGCGATAGTTGTATATTTCTCCGTTGTAAACCACAACCACCGATTTATCCTCATTGTAAATAGGTTGGTCACCGGTCTTAAGATCGATAATCGCCAAGCGTCGATTCAGAAGCGACACATCCTCATCTATATAAAACCCTTCGCCGTCAGGGCCACGATGTTTGAGCTCTTTGGAAATATTCTCAAGAAGCGCATCATTTCGAAATCCATAGAATCCTGCAATTCCACACATGAAATCTTAAATCGTAAATCTTAAATCGTAAATCTTGGAAAGAATTACATTTCTCTCAATACTCTAATTCTTTCCTCAATCGGTGGGTGGGTGCTGAAAAGGGAGACGAACCACGCGCTGACAGCCTTTTTTTTAAACGGGTTTACAATAAAAAGGTGGGCTGTTGATCCTGATGCGCGCTGGAGAGGTCTTGGATCAGCAGATATCTTATAAAGCGCATCTGCCAAAGCATCGGGATTTCGTGTGACAAGCGCGCCGGTTGCATCTGCCAACAACTCTCTCTTTCTTGAGACGGCAAGCTGAATAAGCGTTGCAGCAATCGGCGCAATAATAAGGGTTGCGACAAGAAATATGAGAAGGATTGGGTTTATTCCTCGTCTATCCTCATCGCGGAAACCACCCCACCACCAGCTCCGCATAACCCAGTCAACGGCAAAAACAATCGTTCCAACCAGTACCGCAACAACTGATGACAAAAGAATGTCGTAGTTTTTGACATGTGCGAATTCGTGTGCGATTACTCCCTCAAGCTCAGCGCGGTCGAGCTTTTCAAGAAGTCCGGTCGTTGCCGCAACAACCGCATGGTTTGGATTTCTGCCTGTTGCAAAAGCATTCGGTGAAGAATCGTCGACTACATATAATTTCGGCATAGGAAGTCCTACGGCAATCGAGATATTTTCTGCGACCGTATAAAAATCAAAATACTTCTTTTTTATTGCAGGTTTTGCGCCGGTCGTGAAAAGTACCAGCTTGTCAGAATAAAAGTAACTTCCGATGCCAGAGACTACTGAAAAGAGGAATCCGATTATAAAATAGAGCGTGGGATCGCCAAACGTCTTTCCGATGAGATAAAAAACAAACGACAATATCCCAATGAAAAGAAATATGAGAAGAAAGCTTCTAATTTTGTTCCTTGAGATTTGCGTGTAAATCGTCATTCTTAATCGTTAGAACTCGACCTTCACCTCTTTCCGCGCTTCTTCGGAAGTTTGAAAAAATTCCTCTTCTTTATATCCGAATACGTTTGCGATAACATTGCTTGGGAAAGATTTCACGCGGGTATTGTAATCTAAAACATTGCTGTTGTAGAATTGGCGTGAAAACGCAACTTTATCCTCCGTGTCTTCCAACTGTCTTTGAAGTTCTTGAAAATTCTCACTTGCCTGAAGTTGAGGATAGGCTTCCGCAACAGCAAACAGTGATTTTAAAGCACCTGTTACCATGTCATTTGCTTCTGCTTTTTCTTTTGGGGATTTGGCCGAAACAAGTGCGCTGCGCGCTTTTGTCACGTTTTGAAAAACTTCCCTTTCGTGTTTTGCATACCCCTTCACGGTTTCAACGAGGTTTGGAATAAGATCGAAGCGCCGTTTGAGCTGGACATCAATTCCCGATAATGCCTCTTTGATTCTTGCTTTCAAAACAACAAACCGGTTATAGGCTGCAATAATATAAACGGCAAAAAGAACGAGAACGCCGATAGCAATAACGGTTGGATTCATAAAAATCACCTCCTCACCCAAACATCCATCTTCTGAATTCTTTTGGATCTCTTGTATTTATTATATCATTTTTTGTTGCCCAGCCACGGCGCGCGACAGAGACGCCATACGACATGAGCTCCATCTGCACATTTGCATGCGCATCGGTATTGACGATGCATTTTACTCCGTACCGTAATGCTTCTTTAATCAGGGTATCTGGTAAATCGAGTCGGTCCGGCCATGAGTTTATCTCAAGGGCAATCTGCTTCTTTTTACAGACTTCAAAAATCTTCTCCCATTCAAGCTCGTATCCTTCGCGTTTCTGAAGAAGCCTGCCTGTTGGATGACCTAAGATCTTCACCTTGGGATTTTCAAGCGCGGCAAGAACTCTTTTTGTCATTGATTTTCGATCCATGCCAAATACGCTGTGGACTGATATGATCATATAATCGATGTCGTTGAGCGCTTTTTTTGGGAGTGCGATATCGCCGCCTGGAAGAATATCAACCTCCAAACCGACATAGCAATCAAGACCGTCGATCTTTAAGAGACTCTTTTCTATGTGCCGCCTTCGTTCTGCCATAATTTTTACGATTGCATCTTCACTCTGTCCACTTGTCTTGGGATTATGATCGGAAAAGCCAATATATTGGTATCCAAGCTCCTTGGCCTTTGTGCAGATCTCGCGGTAGCTATTTATCCCTAAATCGTGCGACGGTTTGAGGTCGTAGTTTGAATGAACATGGAAATCACCTTTGATATCTTTCACTTCGATAAGTTTCGGTATGCGATTCTTTTCAGAAAGCTCTATCTCGTCGGTCCCTTCCCGGATCTCAGGAGGAATATACGAAAGACCCAAAAAGCGATAAAATTTTTCCTCGGTATCAAACATCCGGATCGGCGTATTCTTCTTGAGATCTTTTATTCCGTATTCAGAAAGCGAATATCCCTTCTTAAGCGCGTATTCACGAAGTTTTATGTTGTGCGTCTTACTACCGGTGAAGTACTGCAGCATCGCGCCATAGTCTTTCGCGCTTTGAACCCTCAGATCAATCCGTATCTGCGGAGAAATGATAATTGACGCCTTCTTTTTTCCTGCACTATCTACCGAGATTTTTTTTGGGTACTTGAGAAAGTGATCGATCACTTCACGGGCATATTTATTCTCAACAACAACCGCAATATCGATATCTCCAATAGTTGCAACCATCCGGCGAAGCGAGCCCAAGGCGTCAGCTCGCCTCACTTTTTTATTTTTGCGAAGATATGCAATCAGATCTTCAGCAAGAAGGTATGCGTAGGGAAGAGGCATCCGAGTTGTTGCTTCCTTTCTCCTCTCATAAAGATCTAGTGCGCGAAGAATGACCTCCTGCGATTTCTCGCCAAAAGTCGGAAGCTTAGCAATTTCCCCTTTCTCACACAAACTCCGCACGTCCGCAAAAACCGTTTTTGAGTTTTTAAGGTTAAAGTGTTTTGCCAACTTATATGCTCTCTTTGGCCCGATTGAGGAAACCTTCATCAACTCAAATACCGTAAGTGGAATTCCCTTAAAGACCGCATCGAAATGGTTCGAACGCCCTTTGCGAAAATACTCATCAAGCGCGCTTGCTATGGTTGATCCAATCGCAGGTACCGTGTCGAGTTTCCCCTCTTCCCAGAGATCTCGAACCTCGCGCGTCAGATGTTCGACCGCATCTGCGGCATTTTCATAGGCAATGATTCGAAACCGATTCTTATTTTTTATAAGATATGCTGCAGCAACCGATCGAAGTAGATGTGCGACATCTCGATTTGTTATGGAGGAAGTTTTGCTATAACTCATAGCACTTGACAGAATACGTGGTATGTTATATTATACTGAAGATTTTATGGCAAGACCCAAGAAGGAAAATCGCGCCTCCCACGACCTTTCAGAACGGGTACAGTCAAATCTCCCTGCACTTCTTATTGGTATAACCATCATTGTCGTTTTTTTTGTTTTAAGCGTCTCCTTTTTGCAAAAGAGTACGAAAAAGTCTCCGGTTTTGAAGAAAGTAACCGAGCTCTTTACCGTGAAAAAGAAGCCTGCAGAAAAACCGAAAGAGGCAGAAAAAGTATATGTGGTGCGCGAAGGCGATTATCTCTGGCTGATTGCAGAACAATCCTACGGCTCCGGATACAATGCGTATGATATTGCAAAAGCAAACCGCATTGAGAATCCTGATCTTGTGGTACCCGGCCAAAAGTTAAAACTTCCAAAAGTCCAGGCAAAGCAGCCGACGCGGGGGGCGGCGGTGGGGGCCGCAACCGGGGCGGTGACTATCCAACAGCAAAATTATCTGGTGCAGCAAGGCGACTCTCTTTGGAAGGTTGCACAAAATGCGTATGGCGACGGATACATGTGGCTAAAGATCTCACAGGCAAACAACATCCAAAATCCTGATCTCATCTATCCTGGCCAAACGCTGGTTCTCCCTAAATAAACACTCTACCACCTTCTGTTCTCATTTGACTTTTGATTGCGGCGTTCTATACTATCGATATGAGTCGCGCTGAACAGCTTCCAAGCAGACGATACGTTTTTCCGAAAAAAAATACGACTGAAAGCTTGAAAACAAATACACGAAGTGCTTTTGAACTTGCTGCAGGCAGCGAATTTCTCGCAGGCGTATATCTCGTTAAAGACGACCTCTTTGCAGCAATTGGACTAGCCATATTGGGAGTCCTCTCCTTTGCAACCGGCCGAATAAGCCGACAAAAATATCTTAAGGAAGCCAGGCGCATAAAAGGTGTTCGATTGCACTAAGATTTATTTCTGTCGGTTTTTCGCTCTCCCGCTTTGAGAAAGTTTTTTTCAAGTTTTTTCTTGCGATCCCGGAAATCTTTCCATTCAATACCCGCCGTAAAGTATAGAAGGGCTGCGACACCTGAATACGCGACGCCTGTACTTATATTGTTACGGCTGTACAAAACTGCTGCGCCGATCCCCTCAAAAATACTTCCAAGTACGCCCAATCCAACTGCGCCAATAACTGATCGCTTAACATCTCTTTTTGCTTCATGGACACGCTTGTACGCTGCTAAATCGTTTTGAAGCGTCTCTTTGCTCATATCATTATTTCGCAGGGGCTAATTTCAGAGGAATAACTGGAGCTCGTATATATTCAGGTATCACGTCATCAAGATTTAGTCTTCTTCTCCTTTCAATTCGCATCAATCGGTTAGCTGATTGTCTTACGATCGCAGGATCGGCAAAGAATTTGATCTCTACGTACGGAACAATACTTGCAGACTCTTTGGGCTGAAAAGAAATCTTTCCAGGAATAATTCTAACGTGATTCCATTCCTCTTCAACCGACGGAAACGTCTCTCGATGCGTGTATACTGTGGTTGAAATTTCTTTATTCTCCAACGCAATCGTTGCTTCAAGGCGGTCTGTGAACTTTTTTTGTAATTCTTTAAGTTCTCGGCTGCCATACATCCGCATTTTTGGCGCCACGAACATAAATGATATTTTTCCCTCTAGGTCGCGAGGGTAAAAAGGCCCTCGCGCAACGTATGCGCCGTCTTTATTAATTTTCTCAACGAGACTCTCAACGTCAAACGGGAGATCCCCTGCAGTTAACTCGGGTGAGAAAAACATTCTACGAACTCTCTCTTTAAACGCCATACAGCTTGCTATTATAATCCTTTTTAAAACCCTGTCAAGTTGCAATTAAGGATAAGGTTAGGGCAAGGAAGCCAGTTTTGGTTAGGAAGGTGGGTTAGCTGTCATTCCGAACTTGATTGGGAATCCAGTTGTCATTCTGGCTT